>JBHHZW010000212.1:0-4700 GCA_046758305.1 Bacteroidota bacterium
GTCAATGGTTGATGGTGACTTTCCTCTTCCTTGTCTTTTTCGTCGAGCCGTTCACGAGGCAAATGGAACTATTCGGCTGGGCGGATGGACCCCGACGCTTCGGGAACTTCGTGCACGCGTCCTCACTCTCAATCGACCCGCAAGGGAATATCTACGTCGCTGACGCCGGCAACAATCGCATCCTGAAGTTCTCTCCCGGAGGAAAGTTCCTTGCCGAAGTCGGCGGGTACGGATGGGGAGAGCAGGAGTTTGATCGGCCGTACGACGTGTCAGCCACTTCGGGACTCAACGTCTTCGTCGCTGACTACGGAAACCACCGCATACAGCGGTATGACCGATCGTTTAACTTCATCTCGACACTGTACACGCGAGAGGATGCCGACGCCGCGAAACGATTTGGATACCCGACGGCAATTGCGCTCTCAAGGCAGGGAGATCTCTTCGTCGCTGACGGTGAGAATAACCGAATTCTGAAAATAACTCCGTTCAATACTGTAGAGCGTTTGTTTGGAGGGTTTGACGCCGGACTGGGACGTCTCATTCGGCCACGACAGATCGAGGTCGGTCCGCACGATTGGGTGTATGTTCTCGATGAACAACAGGTGGTAGTTTTCGATTACTTCGGCAACTATGTCCGCACGATCGGCACCACCGTGCTTCGGCAGCCGACTGGATTGACGTTCGACGATCATCTCTATGTGGCAGACGGAGAAACGATTCACGTTTTTGACGAATCTGGCAAGTTCGTCGAATCCATCACAGTCGCGGAACTCGTCCAATCAGAGTCGATGCCCGTGAGCATCATCGATGTAGGCATCTACCGATCATCGCTGTATATTCTCACCCCGACCGAGCTTCTCCTCTCTTCCAGGCAAGTCAAATGAAATCCGTCCCGGAAGCCGCACCTCTGGTGGGGCGGATTAGAGACCATCCTATAAAGCCACCTTGACTCTCACTGTTTTTTGGCTTATCATTCAAGAAAATCATTCGGAACATACTTGCAGGAGAGCTGATCATGGCTCGAAGTCTGAACAAAGTCAGTCTGATCGGAAATGTGGGAAAGGATCCTGAATTGCGCTACACGAGCAGCGGGGTCGCTGTCTCCAATTTTTCGCTCGCCACGAACGAACAGTGGAAGGACCCAGACGGGAACACGCAGGAGCGTACGGAATGGCATAACATCGTCGCGTGGAGAAAGCTTGCCGAGATCTGTGGTGAGTGGCTGAAGAAGGGGAAGAAGGTCTACATCGAGGGGAGATTGCAGTATCGAAGCTATGACGACAAGAACGGTATCAAGCGATATGTGACGGAGGTTGTCGCTCAGGACATGATCATGCTGGATTCCAGGGGGGTGGGAGTTTCCTCGACTCCTGAACCTGAGGAACCTCCGACAGTAGAAAAAGACGATCTTCCGTTTTGAACAGAAGTGGTTCGACAGAAGTAGCCCTGAAGTCCCAGTTCTACCGGGATACTCATCGGGCTATTTCTTTTTCTGGCCAGAGCAGTGCCAGGAATGTCACCCACGTGGAGCGATAATGCTTGTGGATGCGGGATTTATCCTTTCGGTGGCCTTGTTTTTGCTCCTCATCCTCGCCTCTGGGTTCTATTCGGGCAGTGAAGTAGCGATGTTTTCTCTTTCCGCGGCTGCGGTGAAAAGAATGCGCGACCGAGGAACTGCAGCGGACCTCCGCGTCATCAGACTACTTGACCACCCACGAAAGCTCTTGATTTCGATCCTCATCGGTAACACGATCGTCAACACCGCTGCAGCGATCATCGCGGCTCTGCTCACTGTCAGGGTCGCTCGTGTCTTCCTGCTCAATGAGAATTTCGCGGTGTTCGTGGAGATTGTCGTCGTCACGTTCATCATCGTCGTCGTTAGCGAAATCACCCCAAAGGTCATCGCTGTGAAAAACCCGGAGCAATTCGCCCGTGTGATGATTCGCCCGCTCTACGTCGTGTATGTGATGCTCTATCCGCTCACGGAAATACTTGTCTCCTTGACTGCGCTCGTACAGCGCTTCGTTCGATATGACCCGCGTCGGAGCGCTATCACGAAACATGAACTGAAGACGCTGGTCGATGTCGGGAAGGAACGGGGCATGCTGCCGAAGGATGAACATAGGATAATCCACGGCCTGGTTGACCTGGGCGAGCGCTTGGTCCGCGAAGTCATGGTTCCAAGGATGACCATGGTCGCTGTCGAAGTATCGACGTCGGTTTCGGATGTTATCAAATTGATCCGGACGACGGGCTATTCTCGCATCCCGGTGTATCAGAAAAGCCTGGATGACGTTCAGGGGATCCTCTACGCAAAGGACTTGCTTCCGTACATCCGCCAGAGAAAAAAAACCCCCGGCGTGGCACTCCTCAAACTTACACGTCCGGCTCTCTTCGCGCCTGAGACCAAGAAAATAGGTTATCTGTTGAAAGAATTTCAACAGAAAAAAATTCACATGGCCATTGTCGTGGACGAGTACGGTGGTACGGCGGGGCTTGTGACATTCAAGGATATCGTGGATGAGATCGTGGGCGAGATCCGGGAGCGTTACGATTTGACACAACCGCTGTTCGAGCGGCTCGATGATCGTACCATCCTGTTCGACGGGCGTATCGACGTTCAGGAAGCGGGCGAGATTCTCCGCGTTCCTCTGTCAAATCCCGATGAAATCGGGACAGACTACGACACCCTCGGAGGATTCCTGTTGCGTCTAATCGGCGGAATTCCCCAGGAGCAGCACACCGTGAGATTCAAGAATCTCGATTTTATCGTCGAAAGGGTCGAGAAGCGCCGCATCGCGAAGGTGCGCGTCGTCATCCGCGCCCCGGAAACAGCAATCCAAACATCATGTTGACAACTCCTCGGCGAGTCGACCGGCGGTCTCGTAGAGAGAAGAGGTCTCGGACCGCCTCCGTACTTCTCATTCTTCTCTTCCTGTTGTGTTCCGATGAACCGGTACCATCTGCCTCCCGCGACCCCGTCCGAGCGAGAAAGGGGATGGTGGTGTCAGCAGATGAGCTGGCGTCAAGGGTGGGGGTTGAGATTCTCAAGAAAGGAGGAAACGCCGTTGACGCTGCGGTCGGTGTTGGGTTCGCTCTCGCCGTTGTTTACCCCCAGGCGGGAAACATCGGTGGTGGAGGATTCATGGTCATCCGGTTCTCGGACGGTAGGACCACGTCGATCGACTTTCGTGAGAAAGCGCCCGCCGGAGCGCGACATGACATGTACCTGGACGAACACGACAACGTGAGAGGCAAAGAAAGCCTCTATGGACACCTTGCGTGCGGCGTTCCCGGAAGCGTTGCTGGACTTCTCTATGCGCTTGAAACGTATGGGACGATGGATCGAGACGACGTTCTCGATCCCGCGATCAAACTCGCAAAGAAAGGGTTCCGAATTCATTATCGGCTCTCCGGTGCCTTGAAAAATGCGATCGAACACTTTAGACCGTTTCCAGGCTCCATGCGTGTGTTCACAAAGAATGGTGAGCCCTACCAGGAAGATGAGGTGCTCGTCCAGAAGGATCTCGCGAAAACGCTTAGCAAAATCCGGAAGCACGGTGTCGATGGCTTTTATAGGGGCGAGATTGCTGACCTGATCGTTAAGGAAATGGAGCGTGGTGGCGGGCTCATCACGTACGCTGACCTCGCAGCATATAGTCCGGTCGAACGGAATACGGTCGTCGGCAGCTACCGAGGGTTTGAGATCATCTCCATGGGACCGCCGAGCTCAGGAGGAGTCTTACTAGTGCAGCTATTGAATATCGTCGAGGGATATGACCTGTGGGGATATGGTCTGCTCTCCTCGAAGTCTGTTCACGTTATGGCGGAAGCGATGAAACGGGTCTATGCTGATCGGGCTGAGTACCTTGGCGACTCTGACTTCGTCGACATTCCAATCGAATGGCTCATCTCGAAAGAATACGCCGCTCTGCGTCGTTCCCAGATCGACACGATGCGTGCCACGCCGGGTGATGAAGTGCATCATGGGGAACCCTTAGCCTCTGAAATCAAGGAAACAGCGCACTTTTCAGTGGTCGACAAGGAAGGAAATGTGGTCAGCATGAGCACTACGCTCAACAGCTGGTTTGGATCGAAGGTCGTCGTTCAGGGGGCGGGATTTTTCCTGAACAGCGAAATGGATGACTTCAGCGCCAAACCTGATTTCCCCAACGTGGAAGGCTTGATCGGTCGACAGGCCAATGCGATTCGGCCGCACAAGCGCATGCTCAGCTCCATGACGCCGACGATTGTGGCGAAGGATGGCCGGCCATTTATGGTCGTAGGTAGTCCCGGGGGGTCAAAGATCATCACGTCCGTTTTTCAGGTGATTGTAAACGTTATCGACTTTGGGTTGGACATACAGGAAGCCAACGACGCCCCCCGATTTCATCATCAGTGGCTCCCCGATACGCTTTACTGCGAAGCAAACGGTTTTCCACGAGACGTTATCGAGAACTTGACCGTAATGGGGCACACGGTCGCGGAAGAGTCAGTACAAGGAGGAGTGGAGGCGATCCTCATCGACAGGGCGAGGGGATGGATCCTTGGGGCCACCGACTCGAGGGGATATGGTGCAGCCGTTGGATATTGAAATTTGACTGCAGCCTGGTATCCCAGCATCCCGCTACCCGTGAGTGTCCGCGCTTGCGGGACAAGCTGGTCAATTCAATCGCGACAGTGCCGATGCTGTCGGGGGC
>JBHHZW010000213.1:0-4695 GCA_046758305.1 Bacteroidota bacterium
GCCACAATATACAACCTAAAGTTGAGGCTTGCGCTTTTTAAACATAAGGTCTGAGCCCCTAGCTTCCCGAAATGGCTCGAGAAGAAACATCTCTCCAAATAGTCTCATCCGGCACAAGCGAGAACCGTGAAGCGTCACTTGAGCTCAAGGTACAGGGACCAAGCATGAACATGCCGTGGAGGGTAGAGCACTGAACAGTAATCCTGGCGGGAAATCAAGAGGGAGTTCACTCAGTCAACCAAAGAACACTTCGGCGACTTCAAAGAGTTTCAAATCGACGGTCTTTAACCCGCCGATCGCGTCGGCGATGTCGATATCGACAATCTGGTTCCCATGCAGTGCAGCCATCCGTCCAGACTTCCCATCTCGAATCATGTCGACCGCATAGACGCCAAACCGTGTCGCAAGCACCCGGTCGGCAGCCGTCGGGGAACCACCACGCTGGATGTGGCCAAGGATCGTTGCCCGTGTCTCAAAATCGGTTCGCCGCTCTATTTCTGATGCAAGGATGTTACCGATTCCACCAAGATGGACGTGACCGAATTCATCTTTCTTAAGGTTTTGGACAATAAAGCTGCCATTTTTGTCGATCGTAGTATCGGTTGCAAACTTCGCGCCCTCAGCCGCCACCACGATGCTGAAATTCCGGCCCCGCTCCGCACGCTTCCGTATCACTGAACAGACACTATCAAGATCAAAAGGTTTCTCAGGAATCAGAATCACGTCTGCACCGCCGGCCATGCCGGAATAGAGAGCGATCCACCCGGTGTGGCGACCCATGACCTCCACCACCATCACACGGTTGTGACTTTCCGCGGTCGTGTGAATGCGATCGATCGCATCCATCGCAATGTTGACGGCCGTATCGAATCCGAACGTGAAATCGGTCCCGTTGATGTCATTGTCGATCGTTTTCGGGATGCCAACAATCTTGACGCCAGATGCATGAAGCTTGTGCGCAACGCCGAGTGTGTCCTCCCCGCCAATAGCGACCGTCACATCCACCTTTGACTTCCGCAGGTTTTCCATCATCTGCTTTTCACCATCGGGGTATTTGTACGGATTGGTCCGTGAAGTTCCAAGGATAGTCCCCCCGCGGTGCAAGATGCCCGTGACCGTGTTTATTTGGAGTGGTTGGGTCAGATCTTCGAGCACGCCCTTCCAACCGTCTCGGAACCCGATAACTTCATCGCCGTTGCTGAGCGACTTCCGCACGACTGCGCGAATCACTGAATTGAGTCCTGGGCAATCGCCGCCTCCGGTCAACATGCCGATTTTCATAACTCCTTTTCTTACCTCCTGTTCCTCAAGAATCGAGCCCGGTCGAACTATGCGTTCTTCAAGCCCTGCAGGTTCCACCGTTTCATCTTTTCCACCATCTGGTAATCGGTGAGGTCATAATGGATCGGAGTGATGGAAATCATGTTGTTCAAAACGGCCCACTGGTCGGTGTCGTCAGCGTGATCGAGCAGCATCAATTTCCCCGTCAACCAGAAGTACTCTTTGTTGCTTGGATCATGCCGCCGTTCAAAGGTATCGTCCCATTTGGATTTGCCCTGCTTGGTCACGACAACACCACGAATCTCGTCTTCGCGAACTGGGGGAATGTTCACATTGAGCAACGTTCCCTCTGGCAAGCCTCGTTCCGCGACGAACAATGCCAGCTTGCTGGCGAACTTTGCCGCGTACGCAAAGTTGGGAGCGTCATACGTCGTGAGGGAAATCGCAACCGAGGGAATTCCGAGTATTGTGCCTTCCGTCGCCGCGGAGACCGTGCCAGAGTAAATGATATTGATCGCGGCATTGGAGCCGTGGTTAATGCCGGAGAGAAGCAAGTCGGGCTTCCTCTCCAGGAGCGACCGGACCGCCAATTTGACGGCATCGGCCGGTGTTCCCTCAACGGCGTGACCGAAGAACTTCCCGTTCTTGTAGAACCGGTAGGCTCGGATGGGATAGCTGACGGTGATCGCATGGCCGACGGCGCTCTGCTGTTTGTCCGGCGCAACGACGGTGACCTCGGCGACGTTTTTCACTTCCTGCGTGAGCGCGTAAATTCCGGGCGCATCGATACCGTCGTCGTTCGAAACGAGAATGTGCAACTTCCGCTCCATGGCACGCACGGCACTCCAAGCCGCTACAAAAAATCTACCAAAAATTGCGCCAGGAATCAACAATATTGAAAGGACTAATCTTCAGGCGTCGGTTTCCGGATGAACAGGAAATACACTCCCGCGACGATGAAGAAGCCTACGACAATTGCAGTCATCTTAACATCCTCGGTTCCAACGGTGGGAGGGATTTGTCCAAACTTCCGTTCGGGAGGACGGTAGTTTTTCCAGTCGATTCTATCTATCCCGGCCACCTCGAACTCGAACACATAATCGATCACTTTCTCCCCCGAGGCGAGGGGAAGGTACATCGTGATGGTTTTCCCGACGTTTTCAAGAATTTTCGCTCGCAGTTCTTCATTTCCAAAATCGCGGGTTGGAAACAAATCCCGCTCTACCCATGTGCCGTCGATCAGCCGGAGGTTCTGCGCCGGCACCAGAAAATCGGTCAAAGTCGCATCGGGCATTATGAGAGCGGGCCGCCGCTGAACGGGTTGAAGCGCGTACACACTCGCGGAATAGTTGATCGGGGTAATATTTCCGTCAACAACAAGCAGGCCACGATCCCAAAGTACGCGCAGCGGTTGAGTTGAAGAATTCCGAAGAGCGAAGTTGACAAATGATTCGTCAATTCGAAATTGCATGAAGATCCGGTCGTCCGCAAAGCTAAGTTCACCACTTGCGATCGGTTCCCTCAAGCCATATCGATACTTGAACTTCGATCCTACCCGATCGCCGAAAGTTGCAACGCTGCAACCCCAGAAGACGAACGCCGTGAGAGTTAAACAAGCGAGGAGTGGGCCGTTAGAAAAACAGCAGCGCCCGCAGGTCTTCCGACCGGAGTATCCCGCGGGTGCTCCGAAACGCGCTGAAGCCAGGAAAGCGGTCTTTTTCTGGACCTTAATCGGCATGATTCCTCTAACGTAAGGATCCTTTTTCTCTCAGTTGCACGATTTTGCTTCAGCTCAGCTGTCTGGCAATTGGTCTCAATTCCTTGAACGTACTTCCGTTCGAGTACGAAAATACAAAATCCAAAGGCAAAGTCAAAGAAAAATTTGAATGGCAAACAGATTCAGAGATCACCGTCGCCCTCAGAATAGAAAGCGGTTCTGCAAGATGTCTCGACATCGATTCCGAATCCCCCAAGAAGTTTACGGGTACGAACAGGATTACGAAACAGAAAATCTGAGCAGGTGAGACGAAGGACGCGTATGCAACCCGATTGATGAAGGCGGGTAGGAAGTAATGCCGTTCCAACTAATTGGATTTACTCAATATCAAATTCCATGCAGTCGGAACAAGTCCCGTCCCGATGGATCGGGATGGTATGTGCCTTTGATTATATATGCGAGTAAAGTGGAGGCGCACTAGTTTGGAAACCTCACTGTTTATTTGACAAGCAGCATCTTCTTCGACCGGATGAAATCTCCTGCTCGCATCCTGTACAGATAAACCCCCGAAGCAACCCTTCGACCGGAAGCGTCTGTCCCATCCCAGACCAGGGAGTAAGCACCGGGATCCATCTCTTCCTTCACAAGCGTCTTAATGTGGCGACCGAGGATGTCTAAAATCGCAATCTTCACCTTCGCAAACTCAGCCAGCTGGAACTGAATTGTCGTCGACGGGTTGAAGGGGTTTGGATAATTCTGCTCTAACTTGAACATTGTCGGCAGTATCTGTCCTTGGACCCACTGATAGATTACAGTCGGTGCACTCGTTGCAGTGGTGTCGTTCCCTTGCTGGGCTCCTGCGATGATGTCGGTCCCTGGGATGTCATATGCACTCCAGTCTCCCTTGATAAAGAGGATGTATCCGTCTCCGGGCTCGATCGTCTTATTCTGCTGATTGAAAACCAGCATCGTATGGCGCAGATTGACTACCTTGGAAGGAGCATCCATGAAACTCGCCCGCTGAAACTTCTTGGTCTCGAACTGCGACGAGACCGGGACCGTCAGCGAAAGGTTCAGCTGCAGTCCTTTCACGGGCATCAGGTTAGTCAATCGGACGGCGACGAAATCGTGATACACCTCGAAAGTGACGAGCACCTCGTCGGAGGAGATCTGAGGCGGCTCAGTTCCGGAGGCCAACACTTGCGTTGATAATCCTGTCGCACCCTTCGAAAGCGATCCCTCGCCAGACTTCAACAACGTGCCATCGTACCAAGCACCGTCGAGGATCGCATTCTGGATAAGGACTAAGTCCGAAGCATCAACCACGCCGTCAGGCGGACCTTGGAGATCTGGAGTTGCATGAAGCGGATAGACATCCGCACCCGCAAACTGCCTCTGTGTCAGAGTCGTTCTTTCCAAGATCTGGTCAATCACCAGAATAAGGTCAAGGATATCGACTGCACGATCCAGGTTCACGTCCCCACTCAATGGAACATCGTCGTCGATGATGTTCAGCACACCTGCGGAATCGCTGATGGTGGCGTTGACTCCATTTGAGAGCATGATGACCACCGTCTCATCCGGTTCATCGAACGCGTCATCCGTCATGGCAGCCGTAAAGGTCTTCGGGCCGGTCTCACTTGGGTTCCAGCTCACTGTCCCAGCTGTTGCTGTGTAGTCAGATCCCGCTGTCGCAG
>JBHHZW010000214.1:0-4687 GCA_046758305.1 Bacteroidota bacterium
GATTTTGTCGTTGGTGTCTTGTGCGAAAAGTTTCAGCCAGTATCTGCCCGGCTCGACCCCAAACCCCTCGACACCGACGGGGCTCTTGTCGTCCATCAAGGATGCCGTATCGGCTACCACGTGAGGTGTCAGCCACGCTCTCCGCACCACGGGATCCGCCTGTCCCTCCGGTGTGATCGTCACCTCGAATAGGACTTGGCCACGGTAAGTGTCGCCTTCCGGGACATACATCAGCTGCTGCTCGAGGAACGAGTAGCACAGCTCCAGGTACGCCCGCGCCGAATCACCACGAAATCGCGCGTAGTCCACCGTGACCTGAAATAAGCGCGAGCGATCTTGGCAGAAACTTTCCGAAACGAAGAGTATGAATAGGAGAGAAATAACGGAACGCACTTCTCTTTTCATGCTGTCTTGCACGAGCAACAGAACTCATACATCAATAATATACTGACAAATTCCTCGCATGTCAAGATTCTCCAATTTGAACATGCCGCAGCGTCAGTCTCCAAAGACTTTAACAATTACACGTTTTTTCCTCTGACCGTCGAACTCTGCATAATAAACCTGTTGCCAGGGACCCAGGTCAAGTTTTCCCTTCGTGACCGGAACCATGACCTCGTGATGAATCAACAAGCTCTTGAGGTGCGCATCACCGTTGGTCTCGCCGGTTCGATGGTGTCGATAATTCGGATTAAACGGTGCCAGTTTCTCCAGCCACTCATCGATGTCCTGAATCAATCCGGACTCCGCGTCGTTCACGTATACGCCCGCCGTGATGTGCATCGCTGACACCAGAATCATGCCCTCCTGAACATCACTCTTGTTCAGGATTTCTTCCAGCTGATCTGTGATGTTGATGTACTCTCGATGATGTTTTGTGTTGAACCACACGTATTCCGTGTATGATTTCATTGTAGCCTCCCATCAAAGTGCAAGTATCTCAATTCGCGGCGACGCAACATCCAGTCCTCCGACGGCTTCGGACCGACGGGGCATGCACTAACCCTTCACGCTGACGAGCGTGAGACCTGACACCAAGGAGGGGTTAATTCGTGGAAGCGGGCGATTGCCTTCTCGTCCTCGCAGTCAGGTTAATAAGCGTTATTTCCGCCGGAGCCTGAAAACGCACAGGAGCAAACGTCAGCCCAAGGCCATTGTTTACACTTATCAGCATCGCACCGATTTCGAAAAAGCCCGAAACAAAGGGACTTTCAACATTCGAGAAGGTCCAGGTGAGGCTTCCGTATCCGAGCCGGACCTGGCCGCCGTGCGTGTGCCCTGCGAGGAACAGGTCGTACCCCTCTCCCTCTGCAAACTTCACGATTGCGGGGCTTGGCTGATGGGTGAGGAGAATGCTCACTCCGTGGGGCCCCCGGGTGCTTGCTAGCGTCTGAAGCAACCGACCGGCCGGTCGACGCTGATAGACGTTGGTGACAGCCGTAATCACAATAGACTGACCTTCGAAATTCGTGTTGAAATTCTCGTCTTCGAGAACGCGAACTCCGTTCTTCGTCAGCGCATGGTCGACATAACCCGGCCCAGCCCAGTAATCATGATCACCGAACGTAGCATAAACACCGTACTTCGATTTGATCTTTCCGAGAGCCTCCGCTGCCGCATCAATGTATTCTGGACCCCACGTGACAAGGTCTCCCGAGAAGCACACGATGTCCGGATTGAGAGCGTTGACCGCATCGATGTATCGATTTACCTTGACCGGCCCTGTTCGAGAATCCATCTGGAGGTCGGCAAAGTGGACAACGCGGAATCCTTCCAGGGCACGAGGAAGGCCTTGCACGGAGTAATCTCGACTCGAGACTCGCACCTGCTGCGTATCAATAATCACACGAACTGTAACGTATCCGACTATCAGGGCTACCGACGGGATCAGGATCCTCGCTTGGAGCAGGAGCCATCGCTCTTTATCGGAGTGGAACGACCTGAGGAAGAAGAATCTCGCGAGGTCGGAAATTAGAAGCACGGGAAACAGCTGCAGGACGGAGATAAGGCCGATCCAAAATGGGTAGGCGAAGAGCAGATCTGGCCCAAGATATGCACCTTGAATCGAGCGCACCACGTACTCGGGATCTACAAAGTATCCCAGCAGGCTCAACAGCGGATACAGGATCAAATATCCGTGCACGAGGAACACTGCTCGACGGACCCGCTTCATGGGGACCGAAACCACTCTACCCAGTGCGTTGCTCAGCTTCCACCCGGTATACAGATGTAGCAGGGCTGCGGGTACAGCAAGGATCAAAAGCATGCGAACCGGCCATGGAGAGACCAATGAATACACTCCTTATTTAGATGCGGATACACGGCATGGTTGTCATTCAATGCATATTCCCGCAGCCGTGAAGGCCTGCGGCTACCATCAATTGTCGTATAATCTCAACCTTCGCCGAAGGCGTCCACTCACGAAGTGACCGCTTCGCGGGCGGCTTCGCCATAGGTTGCGGATTTTTGCTCCTGACGCATCGCGTAGACCAAGATATTAAACCATTTTCCACCGAGCAGCCCCTTCAGGTTTTCTGCCAGGATTCTCTGAATCTGAGATTCTGAAAGTCTGGTCTCCCGCATGATTTTCAGTTGAGACTGAAGCATGACGCAGGTGTTCGAGCTGGTAGTGTCAACGTTGATGTTATTACACTGATTACCCAGGATCAACCCTTCTCGCAAGTAGCAAGTGCCAAAGTTCTGGATCAGGAAGCGCAATAGCGCTGGGCGACCTCATAATCGGGAAGCACCTGCTTATCGTCCACGTGGAAATGGTGCATGGCGTGAGAGAGCAGGAATCCTCTGAATCCCAGGTCTCGCAGATTTTTCTCCGCGATGGCAACTGCATCAGATAGTTTGGGATTCAAGAGGAAAAAGGCCACAAAGCGTTAGGGATAGGCCTTCATCGCCGCCGTAACGGTAACGCTCATCACCCCGAGCACTTGCAAATAATACAGCCCGGTTGATTCCAAGTTTGTCGAGTTCGCTTACCCGTGTCTGTAGGGCCCTCGCATCCAAAGTGATTGTGAAGAGCTATAGACCACCGAGGGATTTACTGATTCGCGCGCGACAATAAGGCGCTCCAACCCCAGGAAAGATAGCAAAATTCTTTGTGAAGCAAAAATATTTTTCTCAAGCTTGTGGGAAATGAACAGTTATGCAGGGAAGGGATCATCCTCAGCAACCGAGACAACCTTTCGATCATTCTCCGTCATCGAGCTTGCTTACTCAATGCAACAGAAGACTCAGAAGCGCTGTCGCAGAAGTAAACCAAAGCCAAAAAACGATAATTTCAACGCTTCGAAATGCATTGGAGGTGAGTATGAAGACCGACAAGAGTGTAGAAACCAGAGTCGATCCACACCGAGTCGCAGTAGGTGCTGGAATTTCCCCACTTGACTTTCTGTGCAGTTTTTCTCAATATTAAGCATACTGTGTGTCTTCTGATTCGTTGCTTACCTATGAACCCACCAAGCGAAGACAATTTTCTGAGCGGCCTGGCACAGGAATTTCTGTTGGACTACAGCATCCAACTTGCCAACCTCAAAACGTCGATCACCGATAAGGACCGTAAAGTAGTTTCCGAGTTTGCGCATCGCGTCAAAGGGACGGCCGGCATTTTTGGATTTGAAGAGATCTCTAGAACCTTGGAACAGATCGAACGGCGTCTTGGAGTCGAGAATTGGCAAGAGATCGAAGCGCTGTACGGTCACCTCGTGAAGCTTATCGAGAAAGAAATAACCCATAGGAGGCCTCTACCTCAAACGATCCTCATCGCGGAAGACGAAAAACATCTTCAACGACTCCTTGAGTACAAGTTGAAAAACAGCGGCTTTCAAGTCCTGGTCACAGCGAATGGTGAAGAGGCCCTGAAAGTCGCGAAACAACGTCGTCCCGATCTCATCGTCCTTGACGTCATGATGCCGATTATGGATGGGTCCGAATGTCTCGCCGCTTTAAAACGCGATCTCGACCTCAAATCGATCCCTGTCGTCATGTTGACGGCCATGAATCTCGAAAGCCAGGTTGTCCGGGGACTTGAGCTCGGTGCCGAAGATTACATCACGAAACCCTTCAGCCCTCCCGAGTTTGTCGCCCGCATCAAAGCAGTCCTCAAACGTTTCCAAAAGCTTAACCACCGCGCCCCTTGAGAATCTGCCGCCACACCGTTGCTCTCCTCCTTTTTTTTATTCAAGCCGCATACTCCCAGGACAGCACCCATGTCGCCACAGCCTTCAGCTACTCTTACCGAAAAGGACTGGAGCTGCAGCGAGCCGGGAGGTACCAAGAAGCGATCGCTTCCTTCGAACAAGCCCTCAAGGTCCTTCCGGACAACATCGATGCACGCGTCCTATTGGCGCAAACTCTCAGCTGGAGCCAAGAGTACCGACGTGCCGAGGAAGAATACCGGAACGTCCTCGGTCAACAACCTGACCACTTTGACGCCCACTTTGGACTCGCCCAGACCCTCGCGTGGCAGGCGGATTACGGCAAAGCACTCCAAGAATTTCAGGGACTCCTCGCTAAACATCCAGAGAACTCGGAAATCTTGAGAGGAATTGGACAGATTTATTTTGGGATGCAGGAATACAAGCAGGCAGCTGAGTATCTCGAGAGGGCGGTCGCCACTGAACCGAAATCGTCCGATGGTCACCTGAACCTCGCTGATACTTATTACCAGCTGGAA
>JBHHZW010000215.1:0-4649 GCA_046758305.1 Bacteroidota bacterium
GGAATCCTCAGTCTCATACCGTACTTCGGTCTCATCACCAGTCTAGTTCTCTCCATTCTTGTCGCGTCGTTCAGCAGTGAGCCTTCGCTTCTCAAAGTGGTGTTTGTGCTCATCACGTTTGGACTGCTTGAGATTTTGGAAGCGGCAGTTCTCTCCCCGCGGATCGTCGGCGGACAGGTCGGGTTACATCCCGTGCTGCTGATCCTCTCGCTCCTTGTCTTTTCGTTCTTTCTCGGTTTCATCGGGCTGCTGATTGCTGTTCCAACGACAGCGGTGGTGATCATGTTCCTCCGTGAGTTTCAAGCCCGCCTGCAAGCGCAGCGGCTTGCTTCGGACCAGATAGCTCAGGGACCGTAGATGCCTGGAAGGCTCTATCTCGTGGCGACACCGCTCGGTGATTATGACGACCTCACCTTTCGGGGCCTGCGCATCCTGAAGGAGACAGACCTTGTCGTCTGTGAAGAGCTCAGAGAAGGGAGCAAGCTCCTACGTTACTTCAAGATTGAGAAGCCGTTGGAATCCCTCAACGAGCACAACGAGGAGATAAAAACACCGGAACTCATCAGGCTGCTCGAGGAGGGAAAAACGATCGCGCTCATTTCTGATTGCGGAACACCGGTATTTTCCGACCCTGGTAAGTTCCTCGTCCGCGGGGCAATTCGTGCGAGTATTCCAGTCATCCCGATTCCAGGACCTTCGGCGATTGTTCCGGCCCTGGTCGCTTCGGGCTTTCGGACGGATTCTTTCGTCTTCCCGGGCTGGCTGTCTCCAAAGCGGGAGGAGCGGCGCCGTCAGCTCGAGGCGCTGAACGATGAAGAACGAACTATGCTCCTGATGGATACTCCGTACAGACTTATTCCGCTGCTCTCCGACATCGTCGACATGCTGGGGGAGGAGCGCGAAGTCTGTGTGGCGCTGGACCTGACGATGCCAACGGAAGAATTTCTCCGGGGTAGAGCAAACCGGGTCCATGATCAATTGAAACAGCGGAAGCAAAAACGGGAATTTGTCCTCGTTGTGAAAGGCCGACGATAGAGTTGAGAATCCGCGGTAGATTTCCTACATTAAGAATCGTTGGTGGTCGCTCGTCACGTCGAAATAACTGAGGAGTCGCCATGGAACTCGCGGGAAAAAGAATCCACGCAGCGGAACTTCGTGGTAGTCACTGGCTGAATTCAGGACCGCAGATGATTGAGGAGCTTCGGGGAGATGTTGTCCTTGTTCATTTCTGGGACTACACGTCCGTTCACTGCGTTCACAGCCTTGCCTACGTGAAGGAGTGGTACAAACGATACACAGAGATCGGGTTAAGGATCATCGGTGTTCATACTCCGCAATTCCCCTTCGCGAAAGACCCGGAAAACGTCGCGAAAGCCCTGCAGAGGTTTGATCTCAAGTATCCGGTGGTGCTCGACAACGATCATGTCATCTGGACGGTGTATGCATGTGGGGAGTGGCCCGCGATCTTCTTGATCGACCGGGGTGGTTATGTCCGGTACGCGCAGTATGGTGAAGGTGGGTGTCGTGCGGTCGAGCGGGAGATTCAGGCGCTCCTGGGGGAAACAGCGTATCGGAGTGAGATGCTGGAGCTTCTGGAGCCATTGCGCGAGATGGATCAACCCGGTGTGCACTGCTATCGCGCCACGCCTGCGATGGACGTCGGATATCTTCGAGGAGCCCTCGGCAACATCGAAGGGTACAACCCGGAATCCATACTGATGTACGAAGATCCGGGCGTCCATCTCGATGGCCGATTCTACATGCGCGGCATTTGGTTTAGCGACAGGAACTGCATGAGACTCGACCGTCCGCAGGAAGGACATGTGGCCTTTTCCTACCGGGCCGTGGAAGTGAACCTCGTTCTCAAACGTGCGGGAGAGGCTCGGGTCAGACTCCTTGTCGAGCAGGATGGGAAATGTCTGCCGCCAGAAATCTGCGGAGACGATGCCGTGGTGGACGGAAATGGTCTGAGCTACATCGTCGTTGAAGAGCCGAGGATGTATCACGTCGTACGGAACAAAGAGTTCGGAGAACACGAGTTGAAGCTCATCACGGACGCGAACGGACTTGCGTTCTATTCGATTTCGTTTGTCTCTGGTGTCATGCCGGAGTTCAGCCCTATCTCAGGAAGAAACGAACAGGCACTTAAGCAATAAGGCTTGGATCCTTGAGACGAATGGCGGCTCTTGTTCTTCAATCCCAAATTGTCGAATCTGATTCATCGGGGTCTTCGATCCCGATTGTAGGGCTCTCTCACAGCGAAATTTTTGGATGTCCAACACGTCGAGCAAGAAACACAAGACGATCCGAGGTTGATCGAGGTTTTCAAGGCGTTGGGTATCCCCTTTGGTCCCGATTTACAAAAGAAATGGAAGCCGACTGAAGCAAGGGGTCCAAGAATTCAACTCCAGTATGTACTCTGAGTGTCATGACCGACTGTTCCCCCAGGGTGTGATTCAAGTCTTCATCTGTTTTTTCCATTTGTTGAACGGCAATGTGAAGGGCGCCCGCAGCCAACTGGGAAAGGGCATTCCAAAACTCGACTCGTACCCAGCGGCGTAGCAGGGGGTTAAGTCTGGGGACTTACTCAGAGAAGTGAAACGCTGGCTGGAGGAACTCGAGCGTTTGTCGAAAGGGGATTGCCCTTCTTCCGAACCCGAATCAATTCCGAAGATACATTGCGACGCTTCGGATGAATCCTCCAGAGATCCAGGGGATCGCCAATCGGCCGCGCCAAGAGTTCATGTGGTTCCGGCGTATGGAGTAGGCCGTGAACACGGGCCTCTACGATGCTCCTGTGCTGCTGCTTCCCGGCCAACACTTTATGCTGCGTGAATTTGAATGAAGATTGGTGCTTACGAAGTTCATGCTTTGGAGACAGGTCGATTTGCCCTGGATGGTGGGGCCATGTTCGGCATCGTGCCCAAACCGCTCTGGGCAAAGACGAACCCTCCCGACGAACGGAACCGGATCGAATTGGCGATGCGTGTGCTCCTTCTGGTCGGGAATGGAAAAACGATCCTGGTGGACGTTGGAATCGGTCGGAAGTTCAACGATAAGCTTCTTGATATTTACAAGCTCGACCACTCCAGGACTAGCCTGGAATCTTCCCTCAAGAGACGCGCTGTAAGTCCGTCGGATGTTACCGATGTGATCCTGACGCATCTGCATTTCGACCACGCCGGAGGGTCCACAGTAAGAATCGATGATAAGAACCGACCAGCCTTTCCCAATGCCACGTACTACGTCCAGAAAGCCCACTGGGATCTCGCGCTCCATCCAACTGAGAAGGACCGTGGAAGTTTCATGGAGCTGGATTACCTTCCGTTACAAGAGTCTGGCGTTCTCGAATTCGTCGAGGAAGAAATTGAGATTTTCCCGGGAATTGAACTCTTCCTGTGTCACGGGCACACGGATGCACAGCAGTTGCCCAAAATATCCGACGGACAGACCACGGTCTTCTACTGCTGCGATTTGATCCCCACGGCGTCCCATCTCCCGCTCCCGTACATTATGTCGTATGACCTCCGACCGCTCCAGACTCTCGAGGAGAAGAAACGATTCGTCTCGCGGGCCTGTGAGGAAAATTGGATATTATTCTTTGAGCATGACCCTGTCATTGAGGCGGCTCGGATCGGACGGACGGATAAGGGATTTGTCCTCAAGGAACGGCTTACTCTCGACTGATGGTGCAGAATGGAGGGAACCGTCGATTGTTACTCTCTAAGAGAAGAAAGGGCGGAAGTTTTGCTGTTAAATGTGGACGACCGGACCTACGCCATCAACAAGGTCTGTCCGCATCAGGATTTTTCCGCTCTCTATGAGGGATCGCTGAAAGAACCACGACTCACGTGGCCGATGCACGGATGAACGTTCAACATCCAGGCCGGCGAGTCGATCGGAGACGGTGGATTGTTGACGCGCTACGCGGTCAAGCTCGACGGTGACAAGAGTTACATAGAACGACCGAAATAGAAGCTATGAACAAGACGGACCTCACGAGGACGATCAAGGACAAGGGATTTTCTCTTGGATTTTGCAAGGTCGGCATTGCCCGTGCGGACGCGCTCACTGAGGAAGGTCAGCGGGTGCAGGAATGGTTCGCTCGCGGCTATCACGGCACAATGGATTGGATGTCTCGAAACGTCGACCGCCGGCTGGATCCACGGAAAGTCATGCCCGACGCGAAGTCGGTGGTCGTCGTCGCGATGAATTACTGTACCGACGTGCAGCACGTGGATGATCCTGGAGTGGGAAAAATTTCAAGGTACGCCTGGGGTGACGATTATCACGACGTAGTCAGAGAAGCGCTGGAGCAATTGCGTGAGTTAGTCCGTTCGATTCTCCCGTCTGCACAAGTGAAAATCTACGTTGACACCGGACCCGTGCTCGAAAAGGCCTGGGCGGTTCGGGCAGGCATCGGCTGGCTTGGGAAACATACCAACGTCATCACGAGGGATTACGGTTCGTGGATCTTCATCGGAGAGCTTCTTCTCGATCAAGAGTTGGAGTATGATGAGCCTATCGCTGACTACTGCGGAACTTGCACGCGTTGTATCGAGGCGTGTCCGACGAACGCCATCGTGGAACCCTATGTTCTCGATTCAAATCTGTGCCTTTCGTATCTAACGATCGAGTACCGTGGGCAG
>JBHHZW010000216.1:0-4622 GCA_046758305.1 Bacteroidota bacterium
GGAGGAGACCGCATAATCCGCGTCGTGGTTGTGGAATCTCCCCCGTCGTCACCATCGTCGCGGTGATCGTTCTTCTGGGGGTTGCGGGCTATTTGTTGAACACCTTCGGTATCCTTCATTTGTGGGGAGAAAAGAGGCCTGCGCAAGTCACTCAGGAACTCCCGCCACCTGTACCGGTGGAAGAGCCCGCGGTCGTCGATATGCAGGCTGCACCGCCGCCGGAGATCGCGGAGGTCCCCGCAGCGAAGCCACCAGAACCGGCTGCGATGAGAGGGCCGTATGCGTTTCAAGTGTCGTCCTGGCAATCAATGAGCAAGGCACAAGAGGAAGTCGACGGACTGAGTAGGGCAGGTTTCAACTCCTTCGTCGAGGAAATCACGATGAACGGCGTCACCTGGTACCGAGTCCGCGTCGGATACTATTCCACGGCATCAGAAGCGAAGCAAGCCGCGGAAGAATTTGCACTCAATTGGGAGAGCGGCTACTATGTCGCGAAAATCGAACAGTGAACCCCTGAGAAGCGTTCGACATATTTCTTTGAAGGAGGAAACGTCGTATGAATCTGTTATCCATAGCTCTCAAGGGCGGCTGGGTGATGGTCCCCATCGCGCTCTGCTCGCTGATCGCTGGTTTCATCATCGTTGAGCGGCTCTTGCTTCTTCGGAGAGCGCAGCTCGACCTGGGCCAGTTCATGCTCAAAATCAGGAGCATTTTCCGCAAGGGAGATGTGTCCGGCGTCTTGAGCTTCTGCGCGCAGAAGGATGCGCCGATTGCGAACATTCTCAAGAAAGGCCTTCAGAAGTACGGCGACGGTGAAGAGAGAGTGAAAGAAGCGATCGAAAATGCGGGGAAGGCCGAGATCTACCACCTCGAAAAGCGACTCGGGCTCCTGGCGACGATCGCCGGGATCGCTCCGCTGATCGGCTTTCTCGGAACTGTCGCAGGGATGATCGCAGCCTTCCGCCAGATTGAGATGCTGGGCGGCAACGCGACGCCGAGTGACCTAGCTGGGGGAATATGGGAAGCGCTCCTTACGACTGCCTTCGGCCTCGTTGTCGGAATCTTCGCGTACGCATTTTACAACTATTTCGTCACGCGAGTTACGAGGTTCGTGCACGAGATGGAAAGCAGCAGTACTGAACTACTCGAATTGCTTCATTCAGGTGGTCCTGATGCGTTCAAATCAGATGAGGCAGCGCTCAGCGAGGGGAAGTCTTACGGTACTGAGCAAGCATTCGTCCGTATCAAACGATGAGGAGATCTGCGGTGCCGAGCATCCTTGGAACGTTTTACGATCGTGCACAACTCCGCCTGCGGTGTTGAGCATCCCCCGCCCGCCTGCGCGGTTCGGGCGGGCTGCTCGACACCTATGATAGACACGCTGACCTAGTCTCGCTTTACGGAATCCTGCCTATCGTAGATAATTGAGCGGGAGATGGTCGACCTGCACAGCGTAAAGCGGGATACGAGGAAAGAAGTAACGAGAAGCAAACGGCCGCAATCAAGTAGTTTCACGTGGGAGGAGGATGATGGACTTCAAATCCGAACAGAAACTCCTGACGATATTCAGCTTTGCTTCGCTCACGGACATCGTGTTGTTGCTGTTGATTTTTTTCCTCCTTTCCTCTTCGTTTGTCTTCCAGCCGGGGGTCAAAGTCCAGCTGCCGAAAGCCGAGACGGGCGAACCGCAGGCTGATCGTTCGCTCATCATCACTTTAACGGAACAGGGCGCGATATTTCTGAACACAGAGAGACTCGAAGTTCCTGAGCTAGGACCGAAATTGGCGGCTTTGCTGCCGCAGATGCCCGATCAGGTCGTTGTGCTCAAGGCTGACCGGACGGTGTCGCTCCAGCAGACCGTTCAGGTTATTGATATCGCGAAGGCGGTGGGTGTCACGAGGTTCTTGATTGCGACACAACCCTTAGGAGCAGAATGAGATGGACGGCCGGAGCGAAGACACCAAAGGCTGGGTTATCTCCATGGCCATTCACGTGCTGCTGTTGTTGATCCTGTGGATGATCAAGGTGCCGGTCCTTTCCCTCGGGCCGGAATTCATCGAGGTTTCCTGGAGTGCAGTGGGAATGCCTCCATCTTCGTCGGTGCGTGGGTACCCGGCAACACCCAGAGGGCTAGCCTTGGCGCATCCGTATTTGTCGACAAGAGTCCGGTTGCCTGGGCGCCTGAACCTGGAACCACCGGATGAAATTTTGAGAACCTTCGACACGGAAAAGTTAGATGTGGCTGATGTTCCCAAACCGGAGAGAGAGCTTGTCGATGCAACAGGCTTAGGGGGGAAAGGGCCGGGAATCTTCTTCGGTGAAAAAGAAAAAATCCAAGCTCCGGTGTTCGCTGGGAAGTCGAGAGACATCAAGCCGCCGTTCGGTGCCTCTGTGGGTGGAGAATTTGACCGCTCGGTAGGGTTTGAAGTCTCCTGGTCCGGAGGTGGAAAACGCCGACTCCTGAGCGGAAAATTGCCAGAATATCCCGCTGGCGTAAACCTCGAAGCGCAGATCAAGATCCGGGCCGTGGTTCTTCCGGGCGGTTCGGTCAAGAGCGCACAGCCGATTCAAAAGGCGAACATGAAGCTGGAGGAAGCTGCGCTAAAGGAAGTTCGGTTCTGGAAATTCGAGCCGCTTGCCAGCACCCATCCTCAAGTCGATCAGACCTGCACCATCATCTTCAATTTCTTGCTGCGGTAGGAAAGTTGCGCCTGGTACGCGTAGTAACCGATCACCTGATCGGTGCTAGGCCAGACACGCGCTGTCTGTCCGAAGGACCCCTTCGGGGGCGCCCCGCTGCCACCTCATCTTTTTGTGCACGTTCACCCCAACACAGTCAGAGTCGACCATCCCAATCCGCTGTGCGGTACATCCGTCATTTGTGCTTGTCGACCTGACCGTAGGGAAGAGTCCGATGTTTTCATACGGAAGTGGGTAGAGGAATCTGTTTTTAGATCAGACCCTTGATCCCGCCAAATCGGTACTCAGCGTGACATTGGCGGCCGCTCCACTGCGTGGGAAATGGCTTGCCTGGACATAGTCGGGGTGTCCCGAACTCCCTGTGCGTCATGAGCCTGATCAGGTCGGCACTCAGACGCGGGCGCTACTGTTTACTGGTGGACGTTTCTTCCCGGCCAGACCTGCCTCTGTGCACGTCGACCCCGACACGGTCGGGTCGACGTGTTCGGTTACCCATTCCTTTCCGCTGTCCAGATGTCTTCGTTATTCAATGTTATTCTCTTGATTTTGCCTACGCCTTTTCATAGCTTCCTGCCTGCTGCAGTTGCTAGACCAATAGTTTTCATAGTTTTCTTTCTCGGTCGGGATGGCTGGGTGTGCGGCTCATGGGAAGGATTGTCCGTCCTGACGTTTTCGGGACGAGATCTCGTCCCGCCCAAAGGGCGAGACGGATTTGAGGATTTCACCGTAGAATTCAAACTCCGCAGCTCAGTCCGAAAAACCATTAAGGCATTTACAGGGTGTCTTGATGTTCTTCACTCCACGACTTCCACGCGAGTTGACCGAGGCGTTCATCGGCGCTTTTCCTGTCCATTTTGTAGTATGGTCCGCGGCGCGACTAGACATATTCTTAGAATCAGATGCAAAATGGTAAAGCAGAAGGAGCCTATTCTTGTTTGAGGACCTCCTGATCGGTTTGGCGAGCATTATTGTGTTAGGCATTGTGGCACAGTGGCTGGCCTGGCGCCTCCGTCTGCCATCTATTCTGTTATTGTTAATTCTAGGTTTCATCGCTGGGCCGGTGACCGGCATTCTCAACCCGGATGCGCTCCTTGGTGATCTGTTAGTACCGCTGGTATCAGTGTCGGTAGCGGTGATTCTGTTTGAAGGCGGTTTGAGCTTGCGCATCGCTGAACTGCGCGAGACTGGCAGCGTGGTTCGGAACCTGATCAGTGTCGGTGCGTTGGTCACCTGGGTGATAAGCGCTGGCGCGGCGGCTCTCATCCTCGGCCTCGATTTCGCCCTGGCGGTGCTCTTGGGAGCCATCCTGGTGGTCACCGGACCGACGGTAATTGTGCCACTGCTGAGACAGGTGAGACCGGTTGCTCGGGTTGGCTCTATACTGAAGTGGGAAGGCATTCTTATCGACCCGATGGGAGCCATGCTTGCGGTTCTGGTCTTCGAAGCGATTCTGTCGGGCGGGTTCCAGGAGGCATCTACGCTGGCTGTGATGGGTGTTCTCAAGACCGTTTTTATCGGCGGCTCCGTTGGCGCATTGGGCGCGGGGGTTATCATCCTGCTGCTGAAGCGCTACTGGATTCCCGACTATCTCCATAATGCAGTTTCCCTGATGATGGTGGTCAGCGTCTTTACAGCCTCGAACTTTCTTCAGGCGGAGTCTGGCCTCTTAGCGGCGACGTTGATGGGGGTGGTGCTTGCCAACCAGAAGGCCGTCGCTGTCAAGCACATCATCGAATTTAAAGAGAACTTGCGCGTGCTTCTGATCTCCAGTTTGTTCATCCTGCTCGCGGCGCGCCTGCAGGTGAACGACCTGAATTATATTGGCGCGAGTGGTCTGGCCTTCCTGGGCGTCTTAGTGCTGATAGCGCGCCCGGCGGCCGTGGGTTTATCCGCACTGGGGTCGGAGATGAGTTGGCGAGAGC
>JBHHZW010000217.1:0-4608 GCA_046758305.1 Bacteroidota bacterium
CCAGCCCGCTTGCGCGCGATCCAGAGTTTGTTATCTATGGGCTTTTTGTAATGATGACCTTGGTGCATATATGGTGAGCTGTGAACATTCCAGCATAGTAGAAAGAGGAGAACTTTCTAGCCCGAAGAATTTCGCCTGCGGCGAAGTTCTGGATCAGAGAACGTACCGGAATCGCCTTGGGAAGCACGACGCCCGACCGAAAGGTCGGGGCGCCCGGAAGTTCACAGCCTGCGGTCCCTCTATTTGATAGTATGACACATATCGGCTCGACTGTCAAGCTAACCCATGTATTTGCAACGGGTTATGGCAGGGGTGTAGAATCGAGAGATAAAGAAAGCCCCAAGAAGTTCTAAAGAAAACATAAAATCTGTTCGACTGCGTATGTCAAGACGCGCAAAAACAGCCTCCAGAAAGGACAACTCCGTGAGGTTTCTGAAGCTCAGCACAGCGGCTGCAGCATTTGACCATCGAACCCGCCTAGTCGAGAGCACGCTTGATGTCCGAAAGGAAGTATGGCGCCTGGGGTTCGATAACGGGCACACAATTATTCTCTCCGCCAGAGGAGAGTGTCAGGTCGTACGGGAATAACACGCCAAAAGAAAAAGGGCTTGCTCAGGCAGGCGCTTTTTCGCCGTTGACAGCCGTTATGATCTGATACTGGGGCGGTAGACGCCCTTCAAGGGGAAGAACTCAAAGTAGTCCCTCTCATCGAACCAGGCGCACTTGAAGTCCTTGAGCGGCAGGTTTGTTCTGCGGCTCAGTGCCAACGCGTAGATCGTGAGTTGCACGTGCGCGTGCTTTTCTTTCCTCGCCTCCGGTTTGTAATCGAGTATGTGTAGGTAGCCATTGCGGATCTGAAGAAAGTCAATATGACCGGTGATGATGTCGCTCTCGAAGATGAGGTTGAATCCCTGGGCCCGGTAGTAGGCGATATCGTCGCGAGTGAGGTATACGGGTATTTCGACAGCGACTGTGACGGAGTCGTTGATGAGCATGAAGCGCTGCAAGGTTTCATGGCGCTTTTTGTTCGTGGGGGAAGCGGGGAGCGCGAGAGCAGCAAGCCGTGTTGCGTGGTTTTGCTTCCTGGTGATGGCTGGGGCAAGGTCGGCAGGGAATTTCGAAGAACGGTGTTCCGTTGTCTGAAACAGGTGGTGCGGGAAGTCTTTGCTGACGCTGGCGAGGTAGCGCCTGAGTGACGTAAAGCGTCGGTGGCCGGAGGATCGCAACAGGAGTTCCAGCTTCGCCTGGTGTAATTGGAACCGGTAGACCTGCTTGTGTTCCATCGTGAAGCTGCGGACGAGTGTGCTCGGCGGGAAGAACCGTTTGCCAGCGGTTCGGAGTCGTGAATAGGTCGTGAGAGGCTTGTGGGCCTTCAGCCAGGAGCGGATGGTACCCTCCGGAATATCGAGATGGGAGCGCCTGCGCAAGATGCGCTGTGTCTCCGTTACGGAGTGGCCCAGGTTGAATGTGGAAACGGTGTCGAGGATGAGTTTCAGCGGATAGGCTCGGTTCCTTCCCGGGCCTGCGGTGAAACGGTGCTCGCACTCGGCGCATTGGAAAAGTGGAAACGTCTGGAGGCGGTTGCGGCGCTTTCCTTTCCTGATCGTGTACTTCGATTGGCATCTTGGGCAGACGGGGTTTTGTTGTTTGGTTTCAGTGGAGAGCATGAAGGGGAGTGCGAGGTCTTGATATATGGTAGGCCTCTTCTATTCGTACAGCACGGTTGGATGGTCGTCAATGCAGGTCGAGCACTGGGTCGGCAAGGCCGGGTTTTGGTGGGCTAAGACTCGAATTTCAGTGGGTGAAGCCCCGGATTCTTTCGGGGTTGGGGGACGCGGAAATTAGTGGGAAGCCGTGTGAAATGGGGGCTTTTATGCGCCAAGTTGTGGGGCGGGTCGGTGGCTTGGTGCGGCCCGCACTGTCGCGGTGGATGTTGCCCTTGCAGGTGAAGGGAAACTGGAATGGGAGAAACGCGCCTGGGGGCGCGGTTACGGGTTCTGGGAGGTGAGTTCGGAGCGGGGGGTGGTGCGGATTCGGTCTACCTCTCTTTTGAGGTCAGCGGGGAGTTTGCAGTAGCATCAACTGTCAGGTTTCACTCAAACGCACGAGTTCGACGCCAACCGTTACTATCGGCGGTCCTTGATTAGATCCTGAAGCTTTCTGTTCAAGTTCTCTAATTCGCGTCTAATTTTTGGGAACTCATCAGAGATTCTGTCTGCAGCTTCGGCTACAGAAAGCGGAGGACGCTTTTGCTTTCCGTAGAAATCCAGATCGATGTACCATTCTTCCTGGTAGCTCTTGCCCAGCGACTCATACTCAGCCTTGACAGTAAACTCCTTGGGACACAACGGTTCTGGCTTCTCCCCCAAACACTGAAAATCCGTCCATAGCGCAACTACAAACCGGGTGCTAGGTGGGAAAATTTTGGTTCTTCTGGAAAATATTGGATAGCTATTCATATAGAGCTCTTTCTTGCCGTATTGGTAAAGATCCCTATCGAGTTCTAGCCTAAGATTGGTGGCCGCACTTTTTCCTTCGTTTACGATCTCCAAAAGAAATAGAGCCCGTTGACTAACGGCAATCCTGGCAACTACGTAAGCGCGAGAAGAAGCTTCGTGTTGAAACCTCAATTCGCGCAAAGTTCTTTCTTGGGAAGAAACTAGTCCTTTTGTGTAATGAACATAGGCAGCGGTGACAAGAACAAGAACAAACAACAACACTGCTTGGAGAACAAGTGCATATTCATTCCAGAACTTGATTGCTTCCGCTATCCAGTCAAGCATCGGATTTTAGTGGTCTAGGATTTAAGCTCGCCTTTTGTCGTGCTACTCCCGACGTACCCAGGCTGAGCGTTCCCTCCGCCAGAAACAAGGGATAATAACAGGCCCGGGACCGAAGGGTGGTCTTTCTTGCGGCGCTCAGGTACACGTGCTAGTTTGAATTAGCCTACTTGCTCGGTGTCCCTTTCCGTAGCATTATTCTCCCCGTGTATGGCTTACGAAATTGATTTCCTCCCAGTAGGAGAAGGAGAGCGAAGCGGCGACGCGATTGCCCTCCGAGTCGGCGATTTCAGCGCGCGCGATAAACAACTTGTGCTCGTGATTGACGGCGGCACCAAGGAATCCGGGGAGCAGCTTGTTAAACACATCAAGCGATACTACCAAACTGACGACGTTGACCTCGTGGTTTGCACCCATTCAGACGCTGATCACGCCTCCGGACTCACCGAGGTTTTAGAGAACCTTTCTGTCGGCCAGTTCTGGATGCATCTACCGTGGGAGCACACCGACAGAATCAGAAGTCTTTTCAAAGACGGGCGGCTCACAGTGACAGGATTGCGGGAGAAATTTCGCAAGTCGCTCGAAACTGCGCGTGAGCTTAAAGCGATTGCCAAGCGAAAGGGCATCCCAATCGTTGAGCCATTCTCGGACAAAGTGAATAGGAACAATATCCTTTACGTGTTGAGTCCGAGCACGGCGTATTACGAGAGTCTGCTACCCAATTTCCGGATCGCACCAGAGCCGAAGGAAGAAGTTGGAGTGCTCGAGAAGGTTGTTACTGCAGCCCGTGAAGTTGTCACCCGAGTCGCTGAGAACTGGGGACTCGAAACGCTCACCGACCCAGAAGAAGACGCCTCTAGCGCCGAAAACAATTCGGGTGCTGTTCTTCGCCTGCAATTTGACGGGAAACAATTCCTTTTTACTGCTGACGCTGGTGTTCCTGCGCTAACTGAGGCGGCTAATTACGCGGATGGTTCGGGCATTGACCTGAAAGCCTGTACGTTCATTCAAATTCCCCACCATGGGAGCAGACGTAACGTGGGGCCAACAATCTTGAACCGGATCCTGGGACCAAGAGGCCTCCAGCAGAGTTTCAACAAGACAGCGTGCGTTTCGGCCTCAAAGGGCGGAGAACCGAAACATCCGTCAAAAAGGGTAGTAAATGCCTGCAAGAGAAGGAGGGCTGAGGTCTACGCCACCCAGGGCATAACGCTTTGTTATCACAGTGACGATGCACCTGATCGGGGGTGGGGAAAAGCTGATCCGCTTCCCTTCTATAACGAGGTCGAGGACTAGCCCCTGCCAGGAAAACATGAAGGCTTCTTTTGACACATACACTGTTCAAGCAAGGTTGTTTCCCGGCTTGATTGTTGTACTTCCGGCAGCATTGGCCGTTGGAGTATGGATTCCTGTTGAATCGGCTGGTTGGAAAGCGTTAGGCACGATCGTTACCTCGTTTGGCCTTACCGCACTTCTGGCCCAACTAGGACGGGATTGGGGGAAAAGAAAGGAAACTTTTCTTTTTGCACTCTGGGGCGGGATCCCCACAACGCGCCTGCTTTCGCATCGCCATACAACCCTAGACAGGACTACTTTGGCCAGATACCACGCGAAACTTCGAACGCTCTTGACTGTTACCCTGCCAACCGCACAGCGCGAACAACAAAACCCCTCGGCTGCAGACGAGGAGTACGAATCTTGCGTGAGATTTCTGCGAGAAAGAACGCGAGACCCTAAGCGGTTCCCTTTAGTATTTGCAGAGAACGTGAACTACGGATTCCGGCGAAATCTATGGGCGATGAAGGCTCTTGCTATCCCTGTTGCGGTC
>JBHHZW010000218.1:0-4602 GCA_046758305.1 Bacteroidota bacterium
GATATTGAAAGCTCCGGAACTCTTTGACGGTTCGCAGTGTGAACACGAACGACGGGACGTCCTCGCTTTTCTTTCGGCTGAGGATGAGTTGATATTCGCCGGGCGCACGTTTAAGCTTCCTTGGCATGTCGGGTCATCGGGATTTCAGATGGTCGAGAATTCGATCGAAGTCCACGGCTTCCTGTGTCCCGGTTTCCATGTCTCGGAGGGTTGCCCGTCGTTCGTTCAGCTCCTTCTCCCCGACAATGACCACAAACTTTACCTTTTGACGGTCTGCCTCTTTCATCTGCGCCTTCAGACTCCGTCGCAGAAAATCGACTTCGCAGGCAACTCCCGATGACCGGAGTTCGATGGCTTTCTCAAACGCCCACGTGCGACCGGCCTCGTCCGTGGCAGCGAGAAACAGCGTGGGCGCGAGGTCTTCCCCGAAATTGTACTTCTGCTTTTCTAACACCATGAGGAGTCTTTCCATTCCCGCGGCAAAACCGACCGCGGGGGTCTCCTTGCCACCGAGCTCCTTGACAAGCAGGTCATACCGTCCTCCTCCGGCAAGGGCATCCTGGGAGCCGAGCTCGGGGCTGACGATCTCGTACGCCGTTTTGGTGTAGTAGTCGAGGCCGCGCACGATACAGCCGTCGACCTCTGGCTTTACGCCCATCTTCCGGAGGTGTTCCTGCAAGACTCGAAAATGATCAGCACAGTCAGTGCAGAGATGGTCCTTCATCAACGGAGCAGTCGCAGTGACTTTTTGATCCGATTCATTCTTCGAATCGAGAACACGGAGCGGATTGCTTTGGAAGCGCCGCTGGCTCTCGGCGGAAAGTTTTGTGAGCATCGGTTCCAGAAACCTCTTCAGGATTTCCTTATACCTCGGCCGACAGAGTTGACATCCGACGGAATTAATCTTGAGGATGCTGTTCTTGATGCCCAACTGCTCGTAAATGAAAAGATTCAGCGCGATGAGTTCGGCATCGACCTCGGGCTGTTGACTGCCAATAGCTTCCGCGCCAAACTGATGAAACTGCCGGAGACGACCTGCCTGAGGTCTCTCTTGGCGGAACATTGGCGCAATGTAGAAGACCTTCACCAGAGGTCGTTGTCCTCCCAGATCATGTTGAATGTAGGCGCGAACGACGCTCGCGGTCATTTCTGGCTTCAGCGTTAGACTTGTGTCGCTCCGATCATTGAACGTGTACATCTCTTTTTCGACGATGTCCGTGAGTTCACCGATGCTACGGGCAAACAGCCCGGTCTCTTCAAACACTGGTGTGCGAATCTCTCTGTAATTCCAGAGATGCATCGCCCCGCGGATAGTGTTTTCCACCGACTGCCACTTGGAGGATTCACGGGGAAGGATGTCTTTGGCGCCGCGTATTGCTCTATATTTCACGAGGACTCCCGGCATGCGATCGTATGCACCTCTAGTAAACTTTCAAGGTTTTCCGATCCGGCTATCAAAACGAAATTCGCCTTTGACATTCTTTCCCGCGGTTAATCATTCCGATATCTTAGGATTCCCATCTTGCATAACGGACGAGCAAGAATCCGATTGTGAAGCGCGAGCAATTGACATTACACACGATTTCATATGTAGTTTTTTGAGTTAATACGCTTTTTTGCAGGGTGTGATTAAATAGTATCCACAAGTGGTTAAGTAGTTCCTCAAGTACGGCACTTTCGCAACAAAACTCAATTGTTTTCTTGGCTGCAATTTAAATTTGTATTCGTATATAGGATTAATTAAGTATAATTCCTTAGTAACAATTTCGTAAGCAGCGTTATGTATAATGCTCTCAAATTTTTCAATTGATATGCCAGTTTTCTTTGCCTCCATCAGTCCCTTAATTATATTATCATTCTCGCCAAACAACTTCAAAACTCCTTTGTATAGAAAATTAGGAAGTAAATGGAAAAAAGGGGTTTTGGACAATATCTTACTCCGGCACATTTGTTGATGACCACCGAACGGCATTTGCCAAGGTGGAAATGCAATATATATATGCCCATTGCGTTTAAGAAACTTTCTGAGAATTCGCATTAGGTTTTCTTGATCGTGAATATGTTCGATGACGTCTTTCAAAACAATCAAATCAAACTTTGAGCTGAATATTTTCTCCAAATTGATATCATATATATCTTTTTTGATGAGAGTCGCTGTTTGATTTTCTATTTCTTCTCTTAAGAAACCTTTCGCAAGATTAAATTTATTTTCACTGAGTTCTACACCTGTTCCAATAAAGTGTTTATCGAGGAACGCTTTTAACACGCCACCTTCTCCGCAACCAATTTCCAAAACCTGACTTCCTTTCTTGATGGGAAGTTTTGCTTCAATAAAGGGGATCACGTATCGAGAAGTGTTCATTAGCTGGTGTTTAAAATATAATTCTCTATCGTTGTGAAAATAATATGTCATATGGCTTGTCTAGATGAAAAAGCAAACATAACTCGGTGAGATGCGAACTGTGTGTACAGACCGAATGTGGCGTACTATGGGAAGTTGGCACTTACATGGCATTCGGTGAGTCCTTCTGGAGTTCCTGTTTTGAGGTGAGGAGCGGAGATCCTCGATACCAGTTGCAATTTTTCTTGTCACTGTGGGCTTGGCAAAGACTTTCGTTATTAATTCGAATTCTGACTTGCTTTGGAGTTAGCTGTCTTTTTACGCAAGCATCCTGGGAAAGTAACAGATAGACACTATTCCGGTCCGCGACTCCTGATGACAATCGTGTTGTTGAGGAAAAATCTGCTTCGGAAAGGTCCCTATCATATGTCAAAGTAACTTGCTTCTTCGTGACGGAAGGTTTCGAGAATCTCTCGTGCGGTCCTCGTCTCGAGCAGTTTCGTCCGGAACTCTTCTTTGTTCATCAGGCGCGAGATGCGGCTGAGCAACTTTATGTGGGGTCCGACCATGCTATCTTTTCCCACGAGCAAGAACACAAGCCGGACTGGCTGTTCGTCGATGGATTGGTAATCGATGGGCTTCTCCGTGATCGCGAACGCAGCGACGGTGTCTGTGACGGCCTCGGTTTTTCCGTGCGGGATCGCAAATCCGTTCCCGACGCCAGTCGACATAATTTTCTCCCGCTCGAAGATGGCCTCTCGGACTTTCGCCCTGTCGAGAACTTTCTCCGATCGGCTCACGAGGTCGATCATCGCGTCGATGATCTGCTCTTTTGTGTTCGCCTCGAGATGGGGGGTGACGAGGTGTTCCGTGAGGATCTCACTGATTTTCATCGGATGTTTTCATCTCCTCAACGGGTTGTAAATGATCCCGACAGGGTCGGGAAGGTCTCAACCTTGGGACAGGTCTCGTTGGCGGTGTATGGTCCGAGATTGTTTACCACTACGTGGTCCCTTCGGGGCCATCTCTCCATCCCGCGATTTTTTGCTCGTATTCTGAAGCGAGTTCTTCCGCGCGTCGAGCCTGCCGAGCTTCCGCGATGATCTGAAACAAAGGACGCTCCTTGTCCGGAATAAGAAGAATCGACGTGTAAATGTCCGGAGAATCGCAAAATATCTTGATCCCATCCACGAGAATTCGGTTCTTGCCGTCGGAGTCGATCATGAGGTAACGCATCACGCGGCCCTTTGCATCCCACGAGCACTGGATGTTTTTCCGAATCGCCTGGAGCCTCGGCAGTATCCGCTCCACTTCTGCCATCCGTTGCTTGCTGCGTGCCATCAGTTCCAGAATTTTTGCGATGCAGAACATCCCATCGGTCGCAAACAAGAAATCCTTGAAGATGAACCCTCCCCTCGTACCACCAACGAACTCGATCCCGCGATCTGCCGCTTCCATCATTGCAAGGTGACTGTTCTTCGTCCGCTCGACCTCGACACCGAATCCCTTTGCGACCATTTCCACTTCCATGGTCGCATCGATCGGGACAGCAATTTTCTTCACCTGGGGATAAGTATCCAGGTAGAGTTTCGTGACGATCGTCAGCAGACGGTCCGGGTTGATGAACTTCCCGTTCTCATCGACGACAAAAATTTTCTCTCCACCTGCATCGATCAAGAATCCGATATCGTACATCAACGAGGTCACGATATGAGAGAGCTGGGCCAGCGCATTGTCGAAATCTGACTGATTTCGCGTCAGTCCTTCTGGATCAAGATGGGCGTTGAGGGCTACGACCTGACACTTCAGCCGGCCGAGAATGGTCGGGAAGATGGTCGATGAGATACCATTCGAGTAGTCGATGACGACCTTGAACTTGGCTCTATTGATCGCGTCGACGTCGATGTGCGACAGGAAACGCTGCCGGTAGCTTTCAGCGGTGCGCTCGGGGAAGGAGATCGACCCGACTTTCGAATGTTCCGTACGGGGGAAATCCTCTCCGAAGAAGAGGCGTTCCACCGATTTACGCTTGCCGGCGGGGAGGTCTTTCCCATCCGAATCGAAGAAGATGATGTCCGTCATTGTCCGATCGAACGGTGATTTCCGAACATGGATGCCACCCGCCTCCTTGCCGCTGCTGAGCTCGTGCCGCAAAATCGGAATCGGAGTCGCCCGTAGATCTGCGACGTTCACGCCTGCAGACATCAATCCGCACATGATCGCTCGGTTCATCATCCGCGAGACGTTGTCCGGATCGCGGC
>JBHHZW010000219.1:0-4593 GCA_046758305.1 Bacteroidota bacterium
ATGATGTACCTGACGTTGTCGTTTGACCATCGCGTGATCGATGGTGCCTTGGGCGGGATGTTTCTCGAACGGATCGTGAAGTACCTCCAGGAGTTTACCGAAAAGCAAATTGTATGATTTCGTCCCGACCGAAGTGGATCAACGCAGGGTCTGTGCGTGTTCGATACTATGATGAGGGGGAGGGAGAAGCGGTCCTCTTGCTCCACGGACTCGGTGGTTTCGCTGAACACTGGATGAAGAACATCGGTCCGTTCTCGAGTCACTTCAGAGTGATCGCTCCGGATATCGTCGGATTCGGTTTCACGGATAAACCGCAGGTTGAGTACACGCTTGGGTATTTTGCCGCCTTCGTAAAGACGCTCGTCGATGCGCTTGCCCTCGATCGCTTGGCCATCGTGGGGGCTTCTCTCGGAGGGGGAATTGCGATTCAACACTGTTTGTTATACCCCGAGAGGGTACGAAAACTGGTGCTGGTTGGGAGCACGGGCCTCGCAAGAAGAACGGGTCGATTCTTCCGGAAACTCCTCCTACCAATCGCAGAGGCGCTCAGTGTTCGACCGAATCGGTGGATGCTGACGCTCGCGTATAGGCAGGTGGTCCACAGATACGGACCGGATTATGGTGGACTCATCGACCTTCACTATGACATATCGCGATTGGCAAATACACAACGTGTGTTTTACCAGGTGTCCCGGCGCCTCGTGGATCTGATCGGCTTTCGCAGGGGTTTCCTCCTCTCGGATCGCTTGGGGGAGATCGAACTTCCGACGCTCCTGATCATTGGGCAGAAGGATAGGGTGATTCCCTTGAGTCATTCGACCTTGGGGCAAAAGCTTCTCCCTGAGGCCACCCTGGCGCGGCTTGAAGAATGCGCGCACATGCCGTATTTTGAGAGGCCGAGGGAATTTAATAGATTAGTGATTGACTTTTTGAGAGATTGAGGGTCCGCGATGGAAATCGTGATACAAGAGATTCCTGTCGGACTGGCGGCTGAGGCTGCGGAAGTTCCTCGACCGCGTCGACCTGAATGGCTTAAGGCACGGATTCCGAGCGGTGAGAACTACGCGGGTCTCCTTGAGATCATCCGGAAGCACGAGCTGCATACGGTCTGTCAAGAAGCGCGCTGCCCGAATATGGGAGAATGCTGGAACGCGGGGACGGCGACCTTCATGATCCTCGGCGATGTCTGTACGCGAAGCTGCGGTTTCTGTGCGGTGAAGACTGGCAAGCCGACGGAGCTCGACCTCGACGAGCCGCGCCGCGTTGCGGACGCTGTTCGAAAGCTGGGTTTGCGTCACGCCGTGATTACCTCAGTGAATCGCGATGAGCTTCGAGACGGTGGGGCGAGCATCTTCGCGGAAACGATCAGACAGATTCGCCAGACTGTCCCCGGCTGCAACGTGGAGGTTCTGATTCCGGACTTCCAAGGAGCAGAGTTCGCACTGAACCTCGTCCTGGACGCGAAACCGGACGTCCTCAACCATAACACGGAGACCGTCCCCCGGCTCTACCGCATCGTTCGTCCGCAGGCGCGATATGAGCGGTCGCTAGAACTCCTCCATCGCGCTAAGAAGCGAGGATTCTTGACGAAAAGTGGGCTCATGCTCGGCATCGGAGAGCGAATGGAGGAAATTCTCGATGTGATGTGCGATCTGCGCTCGGTGGAGTGCGATGTCCTGACGCTGGGACAATACCTACGGCCCACCAAGCACCATCTTCCTATCGATCGGTATGTTCACCCAGACGAATTCCGCATACTCAAAGAGGAAGGGATGGGCATGGGATTCAGCCATGTGGAATCGGGTCCGCTTGTGCGGAGTTCGTACCACGCGGAGCGTCACGTAGCGAGATAACGTCGAGAAGTATTTTTATCGCAAAGGATCTGGAAAGATCGTCGCGTCTATGCAAACGCGACAAGCAAAAGAAGTTCTCGAAGTTGCACAGAAGTCACCGTCTCGCCGAACGATCTATCAGACTCCCGGTATCTGAAAAAGGCGATTACTGAAATTTCATCTCGAGACGTCGAGCTATACAAAGCTGACCGGATTTCAACTGTATCACCGAATACCGTAACCCTTGAACTGGGAGGTATTCGGCCTTTTTTCTACCGGCTTGTCGTGTGGAAGTTTCTTAACAAAAGCCCATGAGATGGGGTGAATAACATCCGGATAGCCGATACCGTTAGACCCCTATCTATCGAAGCATGAACGCAGAAAACTTCCAGACCACACCAACAGCACTCCATTGCACGATATTATTTTGTTCGTAGCTATGACAGGATTTAGTACGGGGGAAATATTGGGTCTCATATGGAAAGAGATTGATCCCAGTCATGGGTCATTAAATAGAGGCCAAGATCGTGGATGGACCCCCATGCGAGCTCCTCTCGTTTCGTACAGCTAACTAACTGCCGCCTCCATATTCTCCGCCGAACTTTTCGAGCGCTGTTTACCCCTCACAGTGACAACAAAAAAAGCCCCCGGACGGATCCGAGGGCTTGCGGTTAACTAAAGCTGAAGTGAAAGCAGCACGGTCTTTTCGCTGCTTAGTGGCGCGCGACTTACAGTAATTCCTTGATCAGGAGCTCGGCCTGTTCGTCCGAGACGCCAAGCTGGCGGTAGGCCAATGGGCCACCATCGGAGAGCACCGGTTCCAGCTCTTCGAGAGTCGGCAGGTCGCTGCGTTTCCAGAAGAGGCCGATGGGAATTTCCTCGCCCCACATGTAAGACTTTTCCATCGTAGCGTGGAAATCGGTCGGGTCGTGACCCTGCTCCTCGAGGAGTTTGACGCGCGGCCTGAACCACTTGTAGGTGTTGTCGAGGTTGTACGTGACGCACGGGCTGAAGACGTCTACGAACGAAAAACCCTTGTGCTGGATCGCGCCCTTGAACAATTCAACCAGGTGTTTCTGTTGGCCGCTGAAACCGCGTGCCACGTAGGTGGCCCCACTCACAATCGCCAACGGGATCGGGTTGATTGGGTTTTCCACGCTTCCATGAGGGGTGCTCTTGGTTTTCATCCCCTTCACGCTAGTAGGCGACACCTGCCCGGTTGTCAGACCGTAAATCTCGTTGTCCATCACAATATAGGTCAGGTCGATGTTGCGGCGCATGGTGTGCAAGAAGTGGTTGCCGCCAATGCCGAAGCCGTCACCATCGCCGGCGGCGACGATCACTGTCAATTCGTGATTGGCCAATTTAGAGCCCGTAGCCACCGCCAACCCGCGGCCATGCAGGGTATGCATGCCGTAGCAGTTGATAAACCCAGGCAGGTTAGAAGAACAACCAATGCCGCTGACGACCAGGACTTGATAAGGGTTCAAGCCCAGTTCGAACAGCGCCTTCTCTAAGGCAGCCAGGACCGAGAAATCGCCGCAACCGGGGCACCAATCCGGGTGTACTTTTCCCTCATAGGTGTCCTTGCTGGGTTGCGTACCTGGTTTGGGAATTGTTTCGACTACAGTGTTCATATGTATCTGTCCTCGCCGGGTTGTGTAATTGGTTCAGAGGTTCTTTTTACTACAATGCTCATAGGATTATTTAGACTAAGATTTCGTGCATGGGTACGGAATGTGTAGTTTTACCAGCAAGTTGATCTTTCACCGCATTGACAATGTGATGCGGCATGAATGGTTCGCCGTCATATTTACGGATGAAGCCATCGGCCTCGATACCCGTTTCCGAGCGAAGGTAGCGAGCGAATTGTCCACTGTAGTTGTTTTCCACGATAATGACCCTACTGCTCTTGGAAAGGATGCCGGTGACTTCCTTGGTGTGGAATGGTACAATCCATTTGATTTGCAGAGAATCGGCGACAATGCCTTCCTCGCCCGCCAATTTCTCAACGGCTTCCCGAATCACACCCTCCGTAGAACCCCAGCCAACCAGAGTGACGGCCGCGTTTTCAGGTCCGACCAGCTTGGGCGGGGCAATCTGGGATAGCACGGTCTGCATTTTGCGTGCCCGTTTTTCGACCATCATCCTCCGCTTGTGTGGGTTCGTGAATTCATCGCTGATGAGCGTGCCGTCTTCGTCGTGCTCATCTGTGGCGGCCACGTGGATGTGGGCCGGCACGCCGGGCACCGCGCGCGGTGAAACACCGCTCTCAGTGTTCCTGTAGCGCAAATAGGTGTTGTCGTTGTAACCTCCAAATGGATTGTCAGTTTCGCCATTTTCATTGGAGAAAATGGTTTCGCCACGGTCAATATTCACGTTGAAATTCAGTTCATCCGGGTCAACGCTAGCAGTGCCTTCCGAAATCAACAGATCAGAGATCATCAGCCCCGGACACTGGTATTTGTCGACCAGATTGAACAGCTCGGGAATGGTTTTGAAGAGATCGAGCTGGCTCGTCGGTGCAACGATGATTCTGGGGTAATCGCCTTGGCCCGCGCCAAGCGCCTGCCAGAGGTCGCCTTGCTCGGTTTTGGTCGGTATGCCTGTCGCGGGACCGCCACGCTGGACGTCCACACAAACAATTGGCGTTTCAATCATGCCAGACATACCTACGGCTTCGGTCATAAGGGCAAACCCACCACCGGAAGTGGCGCACATGGAGCGGCAACCGGAATGAGCTGCGCCAATGACCATATTG
>JBHHZW010000220.1:0-4583 GCA_046758305.1 Bacteroidota bacterium
AGGTGCGCAACACTAGGGTCGAGGTGACGGTGCGGGAAGAAACCGTTGCACTCGACATCCTCGCTGAGGTCAGACAGAACGCGCTCCTCCGACACTTCGAAATTACGAGTGCGAGTCTTGAGGATGTGTTTGTTGAGCTGATTGACAAAGCCCTCACCCCGTCGAGTCGATAGCTGACTCCCCTCTCCCGTCTCCGGGAGAGGGGAAAACGCCGAACGATAGGCCGGGGTGAGGGCAGGAGGAACCGATGCAGGGCGTTCTTGCCGTTATGTACCGCGAATCGCTGATTCGAAGAACAAGCCCGGTGTGGCTTTTCTTCGACCTCCTGGTGCCGCTCGTGTATTTTCTCATGTTCGGCGTGGCGCTTGACCGCGCGATCGGACTGGGATTTGAGATCGAGGGCGAATCGGTGGGCTACAACGTCTTCTTCCTGGCCGGCGTGCTCTCCATGGCCTGCTTCGGCAGTGCCATCAACCAGTCCTACGGCTTCTTCGTCGACCGGGAGAACGGCATCTTCTACGAATTCCTCACCTACCCGATGACCCGCAGCCAGTTTCTCCTGGGCAAGATTCTCTTCAGTTGCCTCATGTCCGTCATGCAGTGCATCCTCGTCATCGCCACTGCAACGATGATCCTAGGAATCACAATCCAATGGGAATTTCTGCTTCTGCTGTTTGCCGCAATGATCGTCGGCACCGCCGGCTGGTTCTTCTTCCTCGCCATCTTCGCCTTCCTCATCCGCCGCAACGACACCTACAACACCGTCATCAACGTGGCCTACTTCGTGTTGATGTTCCTCAGCAGCATGTTCTACCCGCTCGAACGAGCGCCGGGATGGATCAGGGCAGCAGCAGCGGTGAATCCGGCTACCTGGCATACCGATATCCTCCGGTACCTGACCATCGGCGTCGGGGAAACCTCCACCATCGTTCTCAAAGCCATTCTTTTCAGCTTGTTCCTCTTCGGCTCCTTTTGGGTCGCGGTGAGAGCACTGAGAAAGGCGGTGTAACCTCTCACCCCAGCTATAGATCGTCCTCAACGCCTTTCTCGCAGTGTATAGAGGGGCCACAGCTGATAGCAGTGCCGGGGCGAGTGCCACATGGCCATCAATCCCTCCCCCTTCCACCGGCTGTGAGCAAGATAGGGGGAGGCTAGGAGGGGGTCAGGTGAGTTGATCAGTGATGAGCTATGAGTGATGATTAATGAATCTGATGATGACCCCCTGTGGTCCCCCTATCCCGCGACGAAGTCGTGGCTTCGCCAATGGGACTCCTTCGGAGAAAGGGGGACTGCTTTCTTATTGGCAGGGGAACGTGCAGCGCAGTCGAGGACGAGTCTTCAAACGGGACTCGCACAGTTCGCGGTTCATTCATCGATTAGCAATCCAGCTACCCCCTCTCAGCCGGAGGCTGATGAGCCTCTGGCTCACTTCATCCTCCCCCTGGGCATATAGTCAGACTCGATAAGGGGGAGGGATCAAAGAAGGTGCGCCGCTCGATGGGTTTGCTGAAGCCAAAATGAGCCAAGGGCCGCATGTTACGTGTCTTTATTCTTCAATTAACTTCTTGAATTCTCGATCGTCACGCAGGCTCTTTAAGTCATTATCACCAATCGCTTGTCTCTTCAATTTGGGATTCAACTTGATTGCTTTCTCTAAAGCATCAAGCGCGTCATTCTTTTTTCCTGCTGCCAGTCGTATGACTGCAAGGTCATACAGAACTTCTGGATTCTCTGGCGCATAGGTTGCTGTGCGCTCCATATGAGGCAGAGCTTCCCGGTATTTCTTCTGAGTAAAGAGCGTCCATCCTTCATTCCACGAATAATTCATCTGCGCAAATTGGAGTAGCCGTCCCAATTCTTTGAACGGTTCTGGATGATCATCCACCCGTATATCAATTGCTCGATCGGTAAATCCACCATAACCAGCATTCTTCTTCACAACCAGTAATGCTGCTGATTGTTTTCCACGCGCATCACCGCCGTTTTTCTCCCCAGCGACGAGCGCTGCGTAGAGTCGCTCTGCCAATGTGCCTTTCGTTTGCAGGAATGTTTCTTCCATGGCTGCGACAACCGCTTCACCGGCAAGAATGTTCCCTTGTACAGCATAGTTACGACCATTCCGTCCACCTGCCCAAGGTATGCATTTCTTGCCTGTGTACGTCGCCGATTTTCCGTCTGCGGAAACAATCCCAAATTGTCTTTTTTCGGGACTGTCATCATTCCTCAGCAAGATTTGAACAATCTCCTCGGGATTTGCTCCTTTTTCGAGTAAATCCAGTCCACGCCAGCCGAACGTTGTGTTTGCAAATGATTGAGTCGCTACTGCGCCGACTTCTGCTTTTGCCCAGGGTACAACGGAACCAACTGCAAAAAATCTTGAGGCAACTGCGACACCGAGTTCGCCACTGACCGAATCACGGGCTACAATTGAAAAAGTTGACACCGCGTGGTATTCGTTGTGAACCACTGCTTGTGCATAGAGAGAGTGTACGTAGGAGTGGAGGACTCCTAGAAAAGAGAGCACCATTAATACTCTAATGACCATGTTCGCGACAAGTCGGTGATCGATATGAATTTTCATAGCTTTCCTCCTCGGGGTTTGAAAATGTGGCCTGTCGAACTCATGGCGCTGGAGCCGCGCCAAGTGCTTGTATACAGTCTCGAATTGCAAACAAGTCCGGAACGATCGCGCGCCCGCTCCAAATGCGTGTTACAGCTCCCCCGTGAGCAAACCTTGTACTCTTGAATTTTCGGACTCCTATCAACACCTGCATCCCATTCCCCTTAAGGCGTTGTACCTGTGTACCTTTTCTCACCCGCGGTCACTTTAATTGGCAGGCGATTTTGTGCAGGAGGGAGTGGACAGGTAGCAAAGTCCGTAAAAGCGCAAGGAGGATTGTATGATTTGTTGAAGTCGATGAACGTTGTGCCGTCCTTGTCAGGTCTTTCGACATAAAGATACCGCCCAGCGCCGTATGTCTCTTCACCATTCGTCTCATCCGCGAAAATCACAAACCAGTCCTCGTCATCTGGTTCGGCAACAGGATCCAATCGATATGTCTTTCCCTGGACCTTGAACACGAGCGATCCTGGCGATGATTGTTTACTCACCGTTCCTAAAATCGTTGGGACGGCAACCGTCTTCGGTGGGTCGTAAGGCTCAACGCTCGCTTCGAAACGCCACGCTGGATCAATCGGAAACGTCTCAATCCCTTTGAATTCGCCAACACGCGGACTTTCGCTATCCCGTAACCTCACAGCAAATTGTTCATCTCGCTTGATGATAAACCAGCTCAACGATCCTAACGTAAGCACCGTGGGATCTCCATCCACATCATTCTGCAATACCATGGATCGTACTGGTTCACCTTCGCTCAGCACCTGAACATCGGAATTTATTCTTACGCTTACTTCTCCATCTTTGAGAATGAACGCTCCGACAAAATCTGGGGCTTTGCCAGCAGGAAATATGATATCGTTCGAAGGGTCAGCACCAAAGCTATTCACGCCTCTCTTCAACCAATGAAGTCCAACTAAACTGAGCCAGCCATTTTTGCTGCTGAGAGACCTAATGCGTGTTTTATGCCATTCCTGAATTTCAGATACGTAGGACGTGTTCAGTTCAGGCCGCTCTTTTGACGGGTTACAGCCAAATAAGAACAGAAAACAAAGGCTAGGGAAAAGAAAAGTGACAAGAAGAGGCAATCTCTTTTTGTCAAAATCCATGCGAGACCTCATTTTTGTGCTCGTTCCCACGCTCCGCGTGGGAACGTACCCCCATTTACCCTCACTTCCGAACTGACAAGCCTTCTGTTGCACGCACTGAACCGGGATTGATCGGTTCACGTTCCCACGTCCCGCCACGACGTGGCCCCTTTGGCGAAGCCCCGAAGGACGAAGTCCCCTTCGGGGCCACTTCCCATGAAGTGATCCCTTCGGGACTTCGGAGGCGGAGCGACCGTGGGAACGAGCGGTTGGGGCTTGATGCGCCAAAGACCAGCGTCCGTTGTGCTCGTTCCCACGCTCCGCGTGGGAACGTTACCCCCATTTAAGCCCTCGATCACCAGGTGGTTGTTATCTTCAGAAATCCCCGATTTCCTGCATAATCTCGCGCGCTCGAATATGGCCACTCCAGTGGGTCCTCAATATCGCTCTCTCGAACAGGGTTATAATGGATATAGTCGATTTTCTCCCGCATCATCTCCGGGCTCTGGATCAATTCAGGGTGGCTCCCTTCCTGCCAGAGCTGATGCGTCCGATCTCCCTTGTGTCGAAGCTTGTATCGACGAAGCTTCTCCAAGGTCTCGATCGATCCACTCTCGTTGAAATAGTCTATGATTTCTCTCGCTGTGAATGATTTGAACTTGCGGACTTCGTTGCTCAAGCTCTTCGAGGAGGCTATCATGTGCAAGTGGCTTTTCATGATGACATACGCATAAAGTTCAAGCCGCCCGCGATCCAAGAGGAACTGCAGTGACTGAAGGATAATCCTGACGATCGGTTCATCGGTCAGGAGCGGCAGCCAATTGACCGTCGTACAGGTGAGAAAATGTGGCTGATTGTTCTCGATGAACCTGTATCGG
>JBHHZW010000221.1:0-4578 GCA_046758305.1 Bacteroidota bacterium
CAAATCCCCTCCTATGATAGTACCATAGATACCCTATGTCAAGAGTGCGCTGCAAAGGAGCACCCTTTAAGGGTACGAGGATCAGTGGTCGATAGAACCAACGGGTTCACGGCTCCACTGGCAGGGAGAAACTGAAGGTGCTACCTCCCTCAGACCTGTTCCTAGCCCAGATACGACCACCGTGAGCCTCCACGATCATCTTACAAATGTACAGGCCGAAACCAGCTCCTGGAGTGGTGCGCGTAACTTTATTATCTACTCGATGGTAGCGCTCGAAAATCCGGTCCAGTTCTGCTTCAGGTATGCCTATTCCAGAATCGGCAACGCTCACGATTAGGCAAGGCAACCTCAACGGAGGTACTTCTCCGTAGATTTCTTTCAGTTCGTGTTCATCTCTGACCAGCTTTGTCGTGGTTTCGATATCCCCGCCTTGCGGTGAGTATTTCACCGCGTTGACTAGAAGATTGGTCATCACTTGCTCTATCTTCTGTTGATTAACATTGACTATTGGCAGGGGAGCGAACGAATGGAACTTGATGACGTGCTTTGTGGTCTGGCTCTGTATTTCGGATGTGGTTTTTCGCAGTAAGTTCGTCAAGGAAGTGGGTTGGACATTAACGGTGTCGGTTTCCTCGAGGCTGGCGATCTCTCGAAGGTTTTCCAGCAAACGAATTACCCTATTAGTAGCCGATTCAATACCTCGGAGATACTGTCCCTTTTGTTCCTCGGTAACAAGTTTACTGAGCTGCAAGAGAGTAGCGGTATATCCCTTAATTAGAGTCAGCGGTGAGAGCAACTCATGAGATAGCACAGAAACGACATCTGGTTCAGCGCGCTTTCTCGGCTCATGCGTAGATGAATCATAGATAACGGGGATACCATGCTTATCCTCATACATCCGGAGCACCGTTGTGTCCTTTTTCTTCCAACCAGTGACAGAATGAGGCATCCGGCTTTCATGCCCCTCTGTTGTTTTCTCTTGCCAAGTTCTAGATAACTCCCTCATCATGTGAGCCATAGCCTCTATTCTTTGACTATCTTCAATACCCACCCTGATTTCGCTATCGTTATCCAAGGCAGCTCCAAATCTCTGATTCTCCTGTCTGTCCCTAGCTTGATGCAGCATTGTTGACATCAACGCAGTCAGCAGTGTTACTGAGGCTAGAGCCTCCCTGCTAGGCGAAAAAACTTCCCCGGAGGCAAACAGGAATGTACCGAACACACTTACGTCCAGGGCATGCCAGGGAACTAGCCAAATCGTCCTAATCCCTTCCCTGTGGGCCAATTTCCACAAAGATCTAAACTGTCTGTTGCCAGGAAGATAAATTACAAGGTATGGCTTTGCTTGCTCGGCAGCTGCTCTCATAAGACGTGCTCCCTCCCCTTTGGAGGCCAAGGCGTAGATGAATTCTTGGGAAAGGTTTGCTATCGCCTCGATGCTAAGCTGACGCTTGGTTGAATTAAAAAAGAATATCGCGCAACTCTCCGCACCTGGAACTAGGTGGCCCAGTAATGGGACTGTCGGTGGCCACCGTTCTTCTGGCTTACCACTGACCGTTCGAGTGGCAATTCTCTCAAGTAAAGCTAGCGACTGATCACCGCTACGCGCTTCTTCGACTGAGAGGGCATACTTCAATCTACCCGGACCAAAACGACTTTCCTCTAGTAGAGAGTCCTCTTCTATGGGGACTACACTACCGACTTTGGGTTCCCGATTGGAGGAAGACCCATATCTTGCCACTCTGCCGGTTCTCCTATGTTACAGGCTCTTTATTTTGCACTGAAAATCGGTACCCCACACCACGTTCGGTCAGTATTAACTTTGGGTTGCTTGCATCTTTCTCAAGTTTCTGGCGCAAATACCTGATGTACAGCTTAACAAAGGATTTGTCGCCAATATAGTTTACTCCCCAAGCTTTCTCCAAGAGTTGCTCATGGGTTACTATCCAGCCCCGGTTCTTGATCAAGCAAGACAGCAGCCTGAATTCCGTGGGCGAAAGCTTCACCGGTTCTCCTCTAACGTGAACCTGGCGGCTTCTCCAGTCCACAGATATTTCATCATCGTGGAAGGTGCTTGGCCCATCATCCTGTATATCCAAATCAACCCGTCGTAGAACCGCGCGCACCCGAGCAACCAATTCGGGAAAGTGAACAGGCTTAGTAATGTAGTCATCAGCACCGAGGCCAAATCCTCTCATCATGTCAGCTTTTTGTCCATTCACCGTTACTATCAACACAGGTATGTCACTCATATCCCGAATCCGGCGGCAAACCTCCCAGCCATTCATCCTAGGCATATTAGCATCCAACAGCACCAGATTAGGGCGACCGATATACAGGCAGCGTAATCCCTCAACTCCATCTTCCGCAGTAAGCACCTCATATCCAGCATTTTTCAGCCAGGTGCGGGTCAGTTCCAAGAACTCAACATCGTCGTCGATTACCAATATCTTCTCTCTCATAGCATCAACCCCCTATCCTGAATATCGCTCTCCCTCAAATAAAACAGAAACCAACCTGAACAGGTCGGTTTCACCACTCGCTCCCTGCTATCCAAGTGACCAATTACAGATAACAGTTCAACGCTTCCTGTAACCAAACAATATTAGTTAAAATTTTGACTTTACTACTTTGCTCGCTAGTCCTCTTAAAAATACTTATCGGTAGAGCTAAATTACGAATACGATAAAAAACTTACTAAATGATAATTCGCCAAATGGCAAATGTCAAGATTACTTTTCCCCCTTTTCACCGACTTGAACAAGTTTGCGGTTATGAATTTTGCATTATATTCGCGGACGCTCTCAATTCTAAGATAGTGTTCAGTTAATAGTCAATAGAAAAGTCCCTTATTCTAACCTTTTTCTAACTAGGTTATAACATTATTCTAACAACGCTGAAAAGTTCGCTTTTTCTATCTTCATATCTTCATAGCTCACTACTTGGTCTGCTTTATCATCATAAGGATGACATTGTCTGTTGAGCGGTCCTGAATTCTTGAATGTTGCTAATCGACAGTCAAGACAAAGGTCGCAGAATTCTAGAACACTGTTCCATCAACTTCTAACCCTTTTCTAACTGGGTTCCGACACTGTTCTAACTGAGTCACATTATTATATGTTATGGTGATACTCACTACTGGGTACATCACATGTCAAATAAAGTGACTACGAGCACAGGTCAAGTATCAACCCAAAGGGGAAGAAGGGTCCTCGTGGTTGATTCTGATCCAGAGGTGGTTCACATTCTGGAGGTGAACTTGGCACACGCTGATCTCGAAGTCATCTCCGCCCGGAACGGAGCTGAAGCGTTGCTCAAGGCCTCTACGGAGAGACCAGACGTAATCCTCCTTGACGCTGCCCTTCCTGACACAGAAGGCTTTGAAATCTGCCGGCAGCTGAGAGAGTCTCAGGAGACTAGTCACATTCCAGTGATAATTGTCGGTGCTGAGAGTCAGAGCAAGAAAAGAACAGCCAAGATAGTCGGCGGGGCTGACCATTATCTTACCAAACCTTTCGATCCCAAAGAGGTTGTGGCTTTAGTCAAAGCCTACTTGAAGCGAAAGGAACGTGCTGAAAATATAAATCCGCTAACTGGATTACCAAACCAGCTCCAGGTAAACAATGAAATCACTGGCCTAATTGAGCAAAAGAAAATCTTCGCCGCCATCTATGTAGACATTGATGATCTCCGAGCTTTTAACAAGGTATATGGATTCGCTCAAGGTGATCGCGCTATCCGAATGGTTGCCGAGATACTGGGTGAAGCGGTTCGATTATTTGGCAATCCAGACGATCTGGTAGGACACCTCGGTGGTGATAATTTCGTGGTTATCACTACAACCCGGAAAGCAAGAATCCTTTGCCGGAGGATCACCGCTGATTACGATAGTCGAATAAGAAGCCTGTACAACCGTGAAGACTTAGAGAGGGGATATATCGAGTATGAAGGTCGATTAGGCCAGAGGGAACAATTTCCGATCATGAGCCTTCGCGCTGCGGTGGTTACCAACGAGAGGCGAACATTGTATCATCACCTCGAAGTTAGTGAGAGTGCCGCCGAACAGATAGATTATCTCAGACGCTTCCCGGGGAGTAACTGCTATTTTGACCTCCGCGAAAACGGTATTGAGCCAGAACTTAGTCTATCCCATAGGGGAATACCGCATGCACATCGACAAGAACTTAAAATTTTGCAAGGTGTGTTAGCTTGGGTTGACTTCCTAACTATGGAGATTGACATTCCCGTCACTGCAATAAAGGATTGCCTAGATTGGGTGGAATCGGTACGGGTCAAGAATTTTACTCCTCAGCAATGGAACAGTCTGAAAACAATTCGAGAAAATGTCAGTCATCTGCTCGGTGTTGCCGAGGAACTCACTCGGTTAGCAAGAGGTGAGTGGGTCACTGGTGGTGCTGTCCTCGAAGAGGTAGACCTTAAGAGCACACTTGACTGGATTATGGAGCAGCTACAAGAGTTAGCGGAACAGCAGAAAATTAAAGTTGACATCGAAAAGTTTGAGGACATCGGTCGACTCATGGTGGACGGAAGGATCCTTACTCAGGGTTTACTCTATGT
>JBHHZW010000222.1:0-4552 GCA_046758305.1 Bacteroidota bacterium
TTGAGATCGATGTCTTCCCATCGCTCTGGAAGTGTCTCTGAATCTGCCCACCAGGGTGTGTACACCTGAAATATTACGCCATCAGAAGCGATGCAGAGAAAACTAACATCTCTCTTTTCCTTTGATCCCAAGAGACTGAAAACGTACTTTCGTAATTGGGTTTCAGCTTCTCTCTTTTTCTTCTCAAGATTACTTTCAAACTCGATGATAACATTACCATAGAGCGCATCAATGCGGCCAGCAACGACAAGGTCTTTCTCTTTCATTGTAACATATTTTTCTAAGCCTTTGAGATAATCTTCTACGAACGTAGGACGTGCTTCGGAGAACCAATCTGTCAGAAGCTTCATGAAACGGAATGAACGTGCCGTCTCAACATTTGCAGCAACAATTTCATGCTGATATTTCCTAAATTCTGCCTTGAGTCTTTCCTCAAAGGGTGACGCAAAGCGAGACCCTTTTTCGGCAAGTCTAGTCTTTTTTCCCATGCCTCGACAAAATTTCCTCTGTGGTTCGCCGAGCTAATTCAAGTGCCGCAGCAATGCGAACGATCTTCACGTCGCCAAGTCCCTTTATTTGCAGCAATTCCGAGAGCGGTAGGTTACAAAGAGAGTCAAGAGAACCATATTTTGAGAGCAGCTCATGCGCAATGTCTTCAGCTGATTTTCCCTTGTAGCCAGTTGAGATTAGAACTGCGAGCAGTTCTTTTGTCGAGAGAGACTTGGGGCCAAGTTCTCGAAGTTTACCACCGGGATGACGCCACTTTCTATACTCAGTCGCTTGTTCGTGGACGAGTGTTCTCGATTTTGGTTTTTTGATTCGCTTCATTGAAAATCAATTCACCCAGAGCGTTTTCGATAAGAAGATCACAAAGCCTAATTGGGCAATGCGGGATGGGTTTACTTAGCTTGAAATGATGCTGGTACTTGAATCCTTACTGAGCGATTAGTATTTTCAGGGTTGCGTCTTGTCATTTCCACGCAACATCCACCTACTAATCTAACGAATTTTAATAGAAAATCAACGGAAGGAATCACACCATGCACAACCGAACTTTCTCTAGGTTTGTTGTCCTCGGAATGCTTGCTGTCGTTACTCTGATAAGCCGTGCGTACAACCGCGAGGTCAACCATCACGGCCCTGCACATCCCAACGAGCCATACACTGCCGTGAAAATTGCTGAGAATATTTACGCCTACCTTGGCAAGGATGGAGGTGCGAACTCAGGATTCATCGTTGCCCCGGAGGGCGTCATCGTCATCGACGCCCAGGACGACGCAGAGCTCGCAGCGAAAGAACTGGCAGCGATCCGCAAGATCACCAAGGCGCCGATCAAGTTTCTCATCGACACGCACCATCACGGGGACCACACCGGCGGCAACCCGGTGTACGAAAACGAGGGAGTCACTATCATCTCTCACCGAGAATGTCGTGCGGCTATGGTCGAGCGACAAATGAAGGGACTGCCGACGCTGACATTCGACGGTGCAGTCCAACTGTATGTCGGAGGCCGCGAGGTTCACCTTTACCACTACGGCTGGGGACATACGAAAGGCGATGCGGTCATCGCCATCCCGGATGCAGACATCGCGTTCGCGGGCGACGTGCTCTTCTCCCGGAAGTTCCCCTACGTTGCAGACGGAAACTTTGCGGGCTGGATCAGCTCTCTCGGACGACTGAAAACGCTGAATGCTAAGAAGATCGTGCCTGGTCACGGACCGGTTTCAACGAGCGAAGAGGTCGATGAACTCCTTGCATTCTTCCAGGAAACGATGTCGGCAGTCGCTTCACTGAAGAGTGAAGGAAAGAGCGCAGAGGAAAGCAAGAAGCGCGTGGACTTTGCGAAGTATATCGAAGCCGGCTGGGGAGGCGGGTTCTTCGATTCCCTCCCACCGATGATCATCGAGTGGTTGTACAAGTCGGAGTAAGACAAGAACGGCTCTCGTGCTTTTGGATTTCACCTCAAGGTTGTCTGAAGGTTTCTAGCTGGATTGGCGTGCTGGTTAGGGGAAAGCGGAGGTTCTGTAAAAAGGCTTTGTAACGACGATTTCTTGGTAGCCTGCGGCTACCTTCATCATCCGTCCCTACACCGTTGAAATCCCTCCTGACTCATCTCGAGTGTTCCTCATGCCGTGGTCTTCATGAAGCTGACCAAGCTCAGACAGTTTGTCGTAAATGCGGGAAGTCTCTTCTGGTGCGGTATGATCTTGCGCAGGCCGGTCAACTCTTGACGAAGACCTCATTGCTTTCAAGATCGTCGACGCTGTGGCGCTACCGAGAATTCCTCCCCATCGTGAGGGTAGAGAATATCGTGACACTTGGAGAAGGCTTCACCCCGCTACTCCATGTGAAGAAGTTGGGCGCGAAGATCGGCCTGCCGAGTCTCTGGCTCAAAGAAGAAGCGCTGAATCCGACTGGTTCCTTCAAAGCGCGTGGTCTCTGTCTGGCCGTGTCGAAGGCGAAGGAATTTGGTATCGCGAAAGTTCTGATGCCTACCGCCGGAAACGCCGGCTCGGCACTCGCTGCCTATGCCGCGCAAGCTGGAATGGAAACCCACGTATTTCTCCCCACCGATACGCCCCAAATCAATAAGAGAGAGATCCAAGCTTACGGAGCGCACCTCGTCGAAGTGAACGGTACGCTCAACGACGCGGCGAAGAAGATGAACGAGATGAAAAACCAGCTGAGCGGCTTTGACCTTTCCACGCTGAAGGAACCGTACCGTCTGGAGGGAAAGAAAACGCTCGGCTATGAGCTTGCAGAACAGATGAACTGGAAGCTGCCGGATGTGATCGTGTATCCGACGGGTGGAGGAACCGGCATCATCGGTATGTGGAAAGCTTTCAACGAGCTGGAGGCTCTCGGTTGGATCGGTCCGGAGCGCCCACGAATGGTCGTGGTCCAATCCACCGGATGCGCGCCCATCGTCAAAGCCTGGGACCAAGGAAAATCGGAGTCGGATTTTTGGGAGAGGGTTGAAACAGTCGCTGCCGGTTTGCGTGTCCCCAAACCGTTTGCCGACTGGCTCATCCTCAGAATCATCCGGAAGACACATGGCACCGCTGTTGCAGTGAGTGACGACGAGATCCAGGATGGTATCCTCCGACTCGCCCAGACCGAAGGGATTCTACCTTGTCCTGAAGGCGCGGCCACTGTCTCAGCGCTCGAGCACCTCAAACGGAAGAACTTCATATCTCCTGACCAGACCGTCGTCGTGTTTAACACGGCATCAGGGTCAAAATACGCGGAAGTTCTGTCCCGCGCTGGCTCGGGCTGAACCGTCGTCCGCAAGACTCGTGAGTGTTGCGTTTTGCCCGCTCACCCAATATCTTTGGAAAAATTTGGACGAAGAATTCGTGGGAGAACTCACACCTTCAACGATTTTCGTCGTTGAGGACGTGAAAGTCACCTGTCTGGTTATCTTGAACCTTCTCAGGAGAGAGGAATTCATGTGCCTGACTAAGACGTCGCGATTACCTCCCAACCTTCTTCATCGATCAAGGCGAGCGGAGGCCGACTCCAACGTGGGCTCGACGATTTCCTCATGAGTTTGAGTGTCGATTCCGGGACGGTAGCACAGCAGTGCGAAGCCGAGAAGTCCCGGCAGGATCTCTCACCCGATGTCATACGTTTTCTCTTGCTTCACGCTCGCCCGGAGCTTCTCCCGGCGATCCTATGAGGCTCCTCGGACGGGTAACCGCCTGTCCGCCTCCTGTCGCGGTTTTCTCCGTGCGGAACTTCTCGCGTAATGGATGATGTTGCGTAAGTACTTTCTCCTGCGAGCGCGGTCGTTCGCGAACTCTGCTCGGCTGACAACTCAACTCGTTGAGCGGAGTCGATCCGAAAGAGCGCCCGCTGAGGAAACGTGAAAAGATCTTTTCTTCGTCACTTCAAGAAAGGAGTCCATCATGCAGGAATTTTTTTCTTCGGTTCGATTGCGGCAGTTTCCGAAGCCGTTGAAGTTCACGATTTCCCTCACCCTCATCGTCTTAGGTGTTGGATACATCATTGCGCTCGGGAACCTATATCTCACCTACCATCTGACGGATGGTGAGGCGGGACTGACGCCCGATGATCTCAAGCGGGCCTTCTATGGCGATCGGTCCAACACAAGGCTTGCCGCAAAGATCGACGGGGGGAGTATGGAACAATTCCTCCCCGTCCCTGGAGAAAAAGAGAAAATTCTCAGCTGGATACAGGACGGCGCCGACGAGGAAGGGTACGGAGAAGTGGTTGCTCCCATCCTGACGAAGAATTGTCTGCGTTGTCACAACCCCCGAGGAGTCTCTTCGTTTCGCCCGCTCACATCCTACGAAGAGGTTCTCAAAGTCACTGAGATCGACCGCGGTGAACCAGTTCAGCTCTGGGCTCGTGTTGCTCATACCCATATTCAGTCCATCGGGCTGATCTTCCTCGTGCTCGGGTCGATCTTCTCCTTAACATCGCTGCGGGAGAGTATTAGAACGGCGGTTATCCTTGCCCCGTTCCTTGCCCTTCTGCTGGATTTTGGGACGCGCTTTCTGGTGAAGTACAGTCCGGGCCTGGTGTTTCC
>JBHHZW010000223.1:0-4525 GCA_046758305.1 Bacteroidota bacterium
GGTGTTGCAGGCGGTGGCATCCGTATGGCTCCAGACCTCAATGAGACGTTGATGAAACAGCTGGCAGCTACCATGACCATCAAACTCTCTATCGTCGAGCCACCGCAGGGAGGTGCCAAATGTGGAATCCGGTATGATTCAAAGCTTGCTGATAGCAAAGAAGTCCTCAACCGCGTCGTGCGGGCGTTTGCTCCCTTTCTGCAGACGTGTTGGGCCACGGGCTCTGATTTGGGCACAGACTGGCACGACGTTGTCTCTGCTTGCCGAAGACAGGCCGGGATTCCGCATCCACAGTTTGCCTTGATCAAAGCGTACGGTGGGCAAAATGATCGTGCTGTCGAGGAAGGGATCGAACGACTTCAGCGTGGGACCTCACTTCTCGTGGACCAGTCCGTTGATCTCGCGATGAGCAATGCTGTCACAGGATGGACGGTTTGTGTCTCAACCGAGGAAGCATTCGCCGTGAAAGGTGAGGGAATGCAGGGAAAGCGTGTTGCCATTCAGGGCTTCGGTACTGTTGGGGGAAGTGTTGCAAAATTTCTCGTCGAGAGGGGGGCGACGGTGATTGCGATCTCTGATGAGTTTGGTGCAATCATCGCTCGGAACGATATTGGCATCGATATCCCTGGTCTGTTGAAATTGCGCAAGCCACCTGCGTGCAAAGTTCTGGATCGACAACAGATTCGCGCACGGTATGACTACGAACTTGCTGACCGTGATGCCGTTTTGTACCTTTCCGTCGATGTACTAATCCCAGCGGCCGGCTCTCACATTTCCGCCGACTTACGTCGAGTTCAAGCGAGAATTATCGTCGAAGGGGCGAACGATCCGTTCACTGAAAATGAGGAGGAGCTCCTCCATAAAAGAGGTATAACCGTCGTTCCTGATGCAATTGCAAATGCAGGCGGTGCTGGATTGTATGGACTGCTCGTGTTAGGCAACGTTCACGTCACCAGGGATTCAATTCTCAATTCTCTGCGAGAACAAGTGGGGGAAATGACAAGAAGTGTCTTGGGGCACACCTCTTCTCCTCCCCGCCATGTCCTGGAGGACATCGCTCGATCACAAATTCAAAGGCGTATAAGGGAAGGACATGCTCTCCTTCCCAACGGTCTTACTGCAGAGGACCTGGAGAACCTGGAATCCGAACACCTCCATATCCACTATCGTATGTCGAGTCCGTATGCCGATGTTCAAATGAATGACGTTCGTTAAGCAGGAACGTCGATGCTGAGAAACCCAAAGGAAGAACTGCGCGGATCCATTGTTCCTCTTGTTACGCCGTTTCGCCACGGCGAGGTTGATGAAGCTGCATTGGGATCGCTGATTGACTGGCAAATCGAAAACGGAAGTCATGGTATTTCTGTCACAGGAACGACCGGCGAGCCGACCGCGCTCACCCGCACGGAGCGAGAGCGTGTGATTCAGTTTGCTGCTGAGGTTGTAAAGCGGCGGGTGCCCTTCGTGGCAGGAACAGGCTCCAATAATTTTGAAGAGACACGCCATTTCACCCACTTTGCTCAGCAAGTAGGTGCGGATGCGGTGCTCTTGATTACGCCGTACTATGTCCGTCCGAGCCAGGAGGGGTTGTATCATCATTTTAAGTCAGTCGCCGACTCAACCGATATTCCGGTCATTCTCTACAATATCCCTGGCCGCTCAGCGATCAACTTAGAAATTGACACCGTAGCGCGCTTACGTGAGAACTGCAAGAACATCATTGGCATTAAAGAAGCAAACCACGACTTCTCCCATGTTACACGCTTACTGGGAAAACTTGGACGAGATTTTCTCGTGTACTCCGGGATCGAGCTGCTCTGCTTCCCGGTTATAGCTATTGGGGGAGCAGGTTACGTGAGTGCCACGGGAAATATTCTTCCGAAGGAAGTGGCTCGTCTCTACGATTTGGTTGCGGCAGGCAAGTGGAAAGAAGCTCAAGATTTGCATTATCATCTGATGCCGCTCAACGATGCGGTCTTTATCGAAATCAACCCTGTCCCCGTCAAAACGGCCCTGGCGATGATGAATCGAATCTCGCCTGAAGTCCGCCTGCCGCTTGCACCGCTTTCAAGAGAGAATGAGAAGAAACTGCGCGCGGTATTGGCCCAGTATGGCTTGGTGCAGGCTTAACCGTGTGAGGTCTAGAACCGGAAATGCGCATGAATAACACATCTCCCCAAACTCGATTTGTGTCTGTCAACGGCATCTCTCTTGCCTACTATGACTGGCCGGGCGAGCGCGGTCCTCTCATTTGCCTTCCCGGTCTCACTGGACACAAGGGGAGCTATTCCCCGATTGCAGAACGGCTCTCGCCACACTATCGAATCCTCTCAGTGGACATGCGCGGTCGCGGCGATAGCGACAAACCGAGCGATGGTTATGGGTTTGCCTACCACGCGCGAGACATCTTTGCGTTCGCTGACGCGATGGGATTTGAAACGTTTGTTCTTGTTGGCCATTCTTTTGGAGCGACGACGAGCGTCTACACTGCGTCGATCAAACCAGCACGTATTCGAGCACTTGTGTTGATGGATGGAGGGGCAGACCCGAAGGCGGATACTCTCCGTGCGATGTACCCGACCGTTCGGAGCTTGGACAAAGTGTATACCACAATGGAGGAGTATCTTGCTGCACAACGTTCTCTTTCATACTATGAACCCTGGACTCCCGCATTGGAGAGTTACTTGCGAGAAGATGTGGAGCAACTCTATAATGGTTCGGTTCGCTCTAAATCATCTGCCGCAGCCATAGAGCGCGATCTCGATCTCCATTTCTGGTATTCAATGTGCAATCATTATGCAAACCTCCGATCTCCGGTCCTGTTCCTTCGACCATGCAAGGGTTGTTTGGCACGACGGGACATGTGTACAGTGAGGAGGACGTTTCAAATATCGTGAAGCAACTTCCAAACTGTCGGTATGCAGTTGTCGACGGCGGAAATCATCACACTTTTCTCTTGCAGGACAATCCCCCCGTTTTACCCTTCATCGAGGAATTCTTACAGGAAGTCGTGGTAGAATCCATTATGGAACGAGCACGATGAGGCTTGCACGTTTTGTTGTTTCTAATAGAATTCATGAGGGGGTTATTCAAGGTGACGGTCAGCTCAAGACAGCCGATGGAACTGTGTACGCACCAGAGGATATTTCGTGGCAACCCCCCGTCGTTCCTTCAAAGGCGATTGGTCTGGCGCTCAACTACGCAGACCATGCTGAAGAATTACAGATGAAATCACCCGAGGATCCTGCGCTGTTTTTCAAGCCACCGAGCTCGCTGGTAGGTCACGGGGCTCCGGTCTTGTATCCGAAGAGTGTAGACTATATGCATTATGAAGTTGAACTCGTGGTCGTTATCGGACAGCGTTGCCGTCGTGTGAAAGCGGAACATGCTGAGAAGATTATCAGGGGCTATACAATCGGCAACGACGTCACCGTGCGCGACTACGTAAAGAATTTCTACCGTCCGCCTGTACGTGCGAAAGGATATGACACGTTTGGTCCCTTGGGACCGTACCTTGTAACATCGGAAGAAGTCCCCGATCCGAGCAATCTAACGCTACAGGCTTCTGTCAATGGTGAACTCCGTCAACAAGGGAACACTTCTCAGATGATGCGACCGATCCCCGAGTTGATTGAGTTCATTTCGATGATTATGACACTTGAGCCGGGCGACCTGATCTGGACCGGCACACCGAAGGGTATCTCGCACGTGTATCCTGGTGATGTCATGCGGTTGCAGATCGATAACCTCGGCGCATTGGAGAATCCTGTCGTTGCGGAGAGCGAATTCATTCAGGACAAACAATCTGTGGCAATTCCCAGGGCCGACCCAAAGAGGCCTGCTGGCTAATGGGACGGAAAATCTAATTGGTTTGCTTGAAAAGGGTAATTCACCGTTGATTTATCATTTCATCAACAATGAATTTGTTCCGTCGGTCGATGGAAAAACGTTCGACACGCTTAACCCAGCGAACAATCAATCGATTACGCAGATTGCTTCAGGGTCCGCTGCGGACATAGACCGCGCGGTGACCGCAGCTCGAAGAGCGTTCGACGAAGGACCCTGGCCACGCATGTCCGCTGAAGAGCGCGGCAAGTATCTGCGGCGCATCGGGGAGCTGATCGAAAAGCGGGCAGATGAAATCGCCGGAGCAGAGATTGAAGATACGGGCATACCGGTGAATCAAATTAAAAAAGGGGCAATTCCTCGCGCAGCGGAGAACTTCTACTTCTTTGCGGAGATGGCGACGAAGATTGCCGGTGAGGTCTTTCCAGTTGAGGGGAAGTTCATGAATTATACCGTCCGACGCCCAGTCGGCGTTGCAGGGTTGATTACTCCCTGGAACACTCCTTTCATGCTGGAGACATGGAAAGTTGCTCCGTGTTTGGCTGCCGGCGATACGTGCGTGCTGAAGCCGGCAGAGTGGTCTCCGCTTTCGGCAGACAAACTCGCGCATATCATTCAAGAAGCCGACTTGCCCCCTGGCGTTTTCAATCTCGTCAACGGCTTCGGTGAGACGGCCGGT
>JBHHZW010000224.1:0-4520 GCA_046758305.1 Bacteroidota bacterium
GTGAACTGTCTTGACGAGAGAGGTCTTATCGACTACTTGACTTTCAATATAGGAGGCGCAAGAACGGCAAGTCTCGCCCTTGCGTCATGCATGGCTATATGGCGCTAAAGGCGCGACTTCGTTTTTGCTGGAACGATCTACGACATCAATAGTGAACCTGCGTCAATTCACTACTTGAGTGAAACAAAGCCCATCTGTCATTGGAGTCATGGTATCAGTCAGGCGCGGTACTTTTTCGATCCGGATGGGAACCGGATAGAACTCTACACGGACACGCGCTCTGTACGGAAAGAGTGACGTGGCATCTCAACCCCGATCGATACCAACAAATTGCTCGCCTTGCGAAGAGGGTGATATAGCGGTTAACGAGATTCGAACGGACAAGTTCGCAATTGAAAATAGAAGGCACTCTATGGATCGGTTCTTTTTCGTCCTCGGTTCAATCTCGGCATTCATCGGGGTTGCTGTCGGTGCGTTTGGTGCTCACGCGCTCCGCGAAAAACTCTCACCCGAGCTTCTCAATGCGTTCGAAGTGGGGGTGAGGTACCAGATCTACCACGCCTTGGCGATACTGGCTGTTGCGTGGGCGGCCTCGCACTGGCTTTCCTCGAACGTAGCCGTCGCTGGATGGCTTTTTTTCGCCGGCACTGTTTTGTTCTCCGGAAGTCTGTATGCTCTGAGTCTCACCGGTCTGCGGTGGTTAGGATTGGTGACCCCGGTGGGTGGATTAATGTTCCTCGCGGGCTGGATATATGCGGCTTGGGTCATTTTCCGTACCCCAGTCACATGAGCAACCGGTCGTAATAACTGACTAAAGGAGGTAGTGTCCACATGTTAGACCTGATTAAGCAGTTCTTCGGGACGAGTATGGCTGTTGTTGAGGACTCGGAGAGAGAGGAGGATATCGAGGACAGACTCCCACTTGCAACGTGTGCACTCCTTCTTGAAATGGCGCACGCTGATCAGGAATTCAGTGAAGTGGAAAAGAACACCATTATCTCCATCCTGGCAGCGCAATTCCATCTGTCAGACGAAGTGGTGAATGATCTCATGAGGGTGGCGGAGAAAGAGCGACGGGAGAGCACAGACCTCTGGGGGTTCACGCATTTGATCGACGCGCGTTACTCCGAAAAACAGAAGGTCAAGGTGGTGGAAATCCTCTGGAGAGTCGTCTACGCAGACGGTAAAGTCGATATGCATGAAGAATACCTCGTCCGGAAGCTCTCCTATCTTCTTGCTCTCAAACACGAACAGCTGATCGAGGCGAAGCTGAGAGCAATGGGTAAAGCCTGAGGACCCCTAATCCCGCGATCGTACTTTCATGGTTTCCATCCGCAGGATAATCGAAACGTGCATCTACGTCGCCGACCTCGATCGGTCGGAACGTTTCTACCGTGACGTTATCGGTCTCCGGCTTGTGCAGAAAAATGAAGGCCGAGATCTCTTCTTTGCAGCGGGGACTTCAATGCTCATGGTGTTCTACGCGCCGGAGACGCGCAAGGGAGGATTCTTACCACCGCACGGCACGGAAGGGTCCTCTCATCTTGCGTTTGAAATCGATCCAAGGGATCTTGATGCATGGAAGCGTCATCTTTTGGATTCTGCTGTTTCGATCGAGCGCGAGGTCACCTGGCCCCATTCACAGCACCGATCGATCTACATTCGTGACCCCGAGGGAAATCTTGTTGAATTCATTGCGCGGGGCGTTTGGCCAGTTTGAATCCTCTCCAGGTCAATGATCAGCAGTGTGGCGCAACCTTTGCCGAAGGCGTGGACGAAGTCCCCTTCGGGGCCTCGCCACAGGTTGTGCAGTTGCTGAGTCGTTCATCAATACAAAGAGACCGTTCAGCCGGCAACACATTTTTTCCTCCGAGCCGGTGACTTTGCTGATGAACACTAAGAAAGCGCAATACAACAGCTGTGGCGTTCAGGTACAGCCTGTTTCCTTGATTCTCTAGCCCTCTTTCTCTATATTGACGATCAGAGGACTACCGGACTCGATTCTCACCTATCACATTCTGAAATTTTCTCCCTATGTTGAAAGACAAACTGCAACAACTTCGCGAGCTGAAGAAGCAAGCTCAGCTCGGCGGCGGAAAGGTACGAATCGAAGAGCAGCACAGGAAGGGAAAACTTACCGCTCGTGAACGATTGGACGTGCTGCTGGATGAGGGGAGCTTTGAAGAGATCGATGCTCTTGCAAAACATCGATCGCGCGATTTCGGGCTGGAGAAGCAGCATTATCTCGGCGACGGCGTGGTGACAGGGAACGGAACGATCGACGGTCGGCTCGTCTTCGTCTTCAGCCAGGATTTCACGGTGTTTGGCGGTTCGCTATCGGAAGTCCACGCAGAAAAAATCTGCAAGATCATGGACATGGCGATGAAGGTCGGTGCGCCGGTCATCGGTCTCAATGATTCTGGCGGTGCTCGGATTCAGGAAGGTGTAGTCAGCCTCGGAGGCTACGCAAATATCTTCCTGAGAAACACGCTCGCCTCCGGGGTCGTACCTCAGATATCTGCCATCATGGGACCCTGCGCTGGTGGGGCAGTTTATTCACCGGCAATCACCGATTTCGTCTTCATGGTGAAGAACACAAGCTACATGTTTGTGACCGGGCCACATGTCGTGAAGACCGTGACGCATGAAGATGTGTCGTTCGAGGATCTCGGGGGAGCGTTGACCCATGCCATGAGGAGCGGCGTGGCCCATTTTGCATCCGAGAACGAGATCGACTGCCTTCAAATGGTCAGAACCCTCTTCAGCTATATCCCGTCCAATAATCTTGATGACCCGCCCTACGTCAAGTCAGATGACGACCCGAATCGCGTGGAGTCGCGGTTAAGTTCCATCGTTCCGGATAATCCGATAAAACCGTACGATATGAAAGAAATTATCCAGCTCGTGGTTGACGACGGCAAATTTTTCGAGGTTCATGAACTCCACGCGCAAAATCTCGTCGTCGGATTTGCCCGACTCGGTGGAAAGTCTGTGGGGATTGTTGCTAACCAGCCTTCGGTGCTTGCCGGCGTCCTGGACATTGACTCTTCCATCAAGGGAGCGCGGTTTATCCGCTTCTGCGACGCGTTCAATATCCCCCTGGTGGTATTTGAAGATGTCCCCGGGTTCTTGCCCGGAACGGATCAGGAGTGGCGCGGGATCATCAAGAATGGTGCGAAGCTGCTGTACGCCTTCTGCGAGGCGACGGTGCCGAAGATTACAGTGATCACGCGAAAGGCTTACGGGGGCGCGTATGACGTGATGAACTCGAAGCATATTCGCGGCGACTTTAACTTTGCATGGCCGTCTGCGGAGATTGCTGTCATGGGTCCCAAAGGGGCGGTGGAGATCATCTTCCGCAAGGAAATCGAAAAAGCAGCGCACAGGGATAAAGCGATCGAAGAAAGAGAGCTTGAGTATCGCGCAAAATTTGCCAATCCGTACATTGCAGCCGAGCGGGGGTACATTGACGACGTCATCGAGCCGAGCGAGACGCGGCCCCGGCTGATTCGTTGCCTTCAAGTTCTTGAGAACAAAGTCGACAGGAATCCCAAGAAGAAACACGGCAATATGCCGTTATGAATTGCGCCTTCCCCGGCGACTATGCCGTGTCGTCTGCCTGGAAGTGTGGAGGATCGTCCCTAAGTTACCGCTGGAGATCAAGCCTCATCAGGTCGTTATGCGGTTCATCTCGGAGAACAAGTCCTTCGTAGACTGCCTCTCAGTGATATAATTTTCCTCGTAATCGCTTCGACAGTAGCGACTTTCTTGGTCCAGCCTAAGATTTTCCTTGACATTCCGTCCTAAAGCTCTATATTTGAGGGCTAATTATATTCTTATTCACTCAGTACAACGTGATCGATGATTAGGAGAATACAGCTTTTTCTTCTCACTCTAATATTACCTCCCTTCATTCTGTTCGGTTGCTCCTCACGCCAGTCGACAAAGATTTCCTCATCATCCCAGGTCAATCCTCTTGTTGATTCCACCATGGAACACCAGGCACCGGCAAGTGTTGTCCCGGACTCGGTCGTAGAAATTGTCGAACTTGACACCGCGTTGACCGTCCGAGAGGTGATCACACAGAAAATGGAAGAGGCACGTCTTCACTACCGAGAAGCACTGTATGCACAAGCGGCGGGGGACTCGACACTGTCATCGAAGGAATTCGAGCAGGCGATCGAAATTCTCAATGCGCTCAGCTACTACCCGGAAGCCGAGGAGAACGAGGAGTTTAACGATCTGATCCAGAGCGTGATCGAGGATTACGAACGGTACATCGCCTCCATCGACGAACTGAGTCCGGAAAGCTCGGTATTTGCACTACGAGAAAAATTGAATCAGATCGTTGAGTCGATCGATATCAGCGGGATTAGGATACCGAAAAGAATCTTCAAGGGAACGCAGGTTTCCTTCGTCGTGAATAAGCATGTGGAGCGTAACGTTGCCTTCTACTTGACAAAAGGGAGGGAGCATCTTGAGCTGTGGTTGTACCGCTCCGGTAAGTACTTTCCGCATAT
>JBHHZW010000225.1:0-4513 GCA_046758305.1 Bacteroidota bacterium
CCCCTTATTATGAAAGAGAGCATTTGAGATACCCCGTATTCAGGTCAATAACCAGCAAAGAGCCCGGCATCAAATGAGTGAACGGTTCAACACCAGAACGGGAATGATGTTGGCCATGCTGGGCATGGCCGTAGGAACCGGTAACATTTGGAGATTTCCCAGAATAGCCGCTATTGGTTCAATGGTCTCTTGTACTGGTAAGCCTGATATTGGCTAACAACTGGATAGTAAAGAATACTTCTATGTCAAAATAAAGGCAGCTCTGTGCGAGTCACCCCCGTAATTGGACCAGAAGCCATATACATTGGATGGAGGAAATAGTCTCAAATAACTAAAGGATGGGTATAAAATTTTCTGCAGTTGACCTGGGGGCGCTGGTTTTTTGGGAAGTTCTGGATTAGTTTTATAACACGGAGAACTTGATATGAAACACAGACTTGTTGCATGGCTTTTTGTCATGATTTTATTGTAGCGTACAGGGATGCGCTTTTCAGATATATCCGGCCAGGCATAACCTCGGAAGAGGTCCTTGATTTGGCCGCGATGCGTTTCTCAAAGGCCTCAAAGCAAGCCAGAAGCGGGTGAATGCTTTTTACAAGAAAAACCCGGACTACCGTACCGGAAAATGTTCTCCTGGATCCTAATACATGGGTGCTCATGGACGCGGATTTTAGGAAGAAGCGTACAAATCAATGATTTGATTATGCCCCTTCGTTAATACGAAATTGAAAAGTGGGTCTAGAAACAAACGGAAAAAAACAAACATCAAGAGAATCTATTATGCTCAAAAATCTCATTACCGCAGGATTGATACTGATTATTGCTTTTTCTTTCAATGCCCCCGATACTTTAGGACAAACGGAAAATAGTGACGCGATATCCGAAGCTGTCGCCGACCTCAAACTGCGTAGTATTGGCCCGGCACTCATGGGCGGACGTATTGCTGATATGGCCGTGAGTCCGAATGATTGCAGTACCTGGTATGTTGCTGTTGGCTCAGGTGGGTTGTGGAAAACTACCAATGCCGGCATCTCCTGGAAGCCTATTTTTGATGATCAGGCATCCTACTCAATTGGCTCGGTAACAATTGATCCAAACAATCCGGAAGTCATCTGGGTGGGTACTGGCGAGAATGTGAGTGGCCGCCATGTCGGTTGGGGAGATGGCGTGTATCGGAGTCGTGATGGTGGAGAAACCTGGCAACGCATGGGCCTTGAGAAATCGCAGCACATTGGCAAAATCCTCATCGATCCCAGAAATAGCGATGTTGTATTTGTCGCGGCCGAAGGACCGCTATGGTCATCGGGTGGTGAGCGTGGGTTGTACAAAACCAAAGATGGTGGGAAAACATGGCGTGCCGTTCTCGAAATCGATGCAAATACCGGCGTCACTGATGTCGAGTTCGATCCATCGGATCCCGATGTTTTATATGCCGCAGCTTATCAGCGTCGTCGACATACCTGGTCGCTGCTTGCAGGTGGACCGAAGTCGGGTATTTATAAATCGACCGATAATGGTGAAACCTGGCGTCGTATTAAAACGGGACTACCAAAAGGCGATATGGGAAAAATCGGGCTCGCTGTTACACCCGCCAACCCGGAAATTGTCTATGCAACGATTGAGGCTGACGCGAAGGAAAAGGGCTTTTACAGATCGCTGGACAAGGGTGAAAGCTGGCAGCGCCGTAATTCCTACACTTCAGGTGGGACCGGCCCACATTACTACCAGGAGATTGAAGCATCGCCGGAGAACCCGAATCTTGTCTATCAGATGGATGTTTTCCTGCATGTCACCCGCGATGGCGGCAAGACCTTCCACTATCTTGGCACCGGACGTGAGAAACATAGCGATAACCATGCACTCTGCATCGATCCAAACGATAGCGAGCATTTAATCGCCGGTACCGATGCCGGCCTCTATGAGACTTTCGACGAAGGGATCACATGGCGCCATTTTCCGAACCTACCGATTTCACAGTTTTACAAACTCTCACTCGATAATACGGAGCCATTCTACAATATTGTCGGGGGTGCGCAAGATCTTGGGACGTTGATCGGACCTTCGCGAACCATGAATACAGAAGGCGTGTGCAATCGGGATTGGTACGTTCCGCTTGGCGCCGATGGCTATGACACCGCCTTCGATCCTGATGATCCGAATATTGTATACATGGAAACCCAGCAGGGCAACCTTCAGCGCTACGATCGCCGCAGCGAAGAAGCACTGAACATTCAGCCTCAGCCGGATCCGGGCGATCCCCCCGAACGCTGGAATTGGGATAGCCCGATCACTATCAGCCCACACTCACCTTCACGCCTCTACTTCGGATCGCAGCGACTCTGGCGCAGCAACGATCGAGGCAATTCATGGACACCCATCAGCGGAGATCTTACCACCAACCGTAACCGTTATGAATTGGAGGTGATCGGGCGCGTCTGGAGCGTTGATGCCCTTTATGACAATGGCGCTATGTCAAAATATGCCACACTCACTTCTATATCCGAATCCCCGCTGGTCGAAGGGCTGCTCTATGTTGGCTCGGATGATGGTCGGATCCAGGTGAGTGAAGACGGCGGACAAAATTGGCGGGCGATCAAAGGCCTTCCAAAAGTGCCACCGCTCTCCTTTATTAACGATGTCGAAGCCTCCAGTCATGATGCCAATACCGTCTTTGCCATCGCCGACGCGCACAAGCTCGGCGACTTCAGTCCTTATCTGTTCATAAGTGCTGATCGTGGTCGGACATGGCGCTCGATCGCGGGTGACCTGCCGGATAGAACGATCGTCTGGGTTTTAAAACAGGATCATGTAAATGCTGATTTGCTATTCATTGGCACTGAATTTGGCATCTATTTTTCTCTAAATCGCGGCACAAACTGGATCAAACTTGGCGGCGGCGTCCCGACAATTTCATTTCGCGATCTCGAGCTGCACAAAAGAGACAATGATTTAGTTGGGGCGAGTTTCGGACGTGGCTTCTATGTGCTGGACGATTATTCATCGCTACGGGAGATAGCCCGTGTAGTCAAAAAGGGTTCAAATACACTCTTTTCGGTAAGAGATGCCTGGTGGTATGTCCCCTATACGCCGATGCAAGCGAAGGGTATGCCTACCCTTGGCACGACAAGCTTCGTGGCCAAAAACCCGCCCTTCGGCGCCATCTTTACCTATTATTTGCATGATGTTCCACTGACCGCAAAAAAGGAACGCCAGAATTCCGAAAAATCTCTACGGGAAAAAAATGCCAACATACCTTTCCCCGGCTGGGACCGCCTCCGGCAAGAAATGAATGAGAATGAGCCACGCGTCCTGCTACTGGTTCGGAACGCAAATGGCGATCCTGTGCGCTGGATTGAAGGATCCGCCGATAAGGGCATACATCGGGTGAGCTGGGATCTTCGGTATTCACCGCCAGATCCGATAAACTTGAGCAAGCCAGATTTTGTGCCGCCATGGGCAGGTTCTTCCAGGGGGCCGCTTGCTGCTCCGGGCAAATATAGTGTAGAGCTCTTTCTGTTCCATAAAGGAGCCATGCAGGCCCTGGGAACGCTGCGGGAGTTTAATGTCAAGCCTGTTCCTACGGCTGCAACTGGTACTGATTTCATGGCTGTTGCCGCATTCCAACAAAAGACCAGTGAGCTCTCGAGACAAATTTCGGGCGCAAATAGAGAAATCGGACGAGCGCGGGAAAGGCTGCGGCATATGAAGGCCGCATTGGTGGAGACCCCAAAAGCGACGCCTGCGCTTTTTACACGTTTGGATGAACTTGGGGTGATATTAACAGGATTACAAACACGCTTATCGGGTGACCGTGTTCGTCGAAGGATGAATGAATCAACCGTGCCTTCCATCAGTTCTCGCGTTAGACGCGTGGTTGGCGGACATTGGAATACGCGCCAAACCCCGACGGAGACGCAGAAACGCAATATTGAAATCGCGCAAAATGAGTTTGGGAAATTCCGCCAGGATTTGGTGGCATATTTCAATGACTTGTCACAATACGAAGCAGCATTGGAGGCAGCCGGAGCCCCGTGGACGCCGGGACGGAAGTTGAAATAAAGATAGAAATAATTTTTCGAAAAGGGAGCATTGTGAGCTCGCATACGATTTTCTTGACAGGCTTGCAGCACTCATCTTCAGCAACTAAGTTTAAAAAATAAGTGATCACCTAGCACATAACAAAGGATTGATATGCAGATTGAAAGATTAGAAGTCATTCCATTTGCCGTGCCGATCAGAAGTTTCGCAGATGCATATATAGGAATTCCTTTAATGGCGGATGAAAGTGTAGTCATAAAGTGAAAACTTCTTCGTGCTCAGAGGGGGCGTATAACAACCGCTTTCACAGCGACGGCGGCGCGCTGCGGTCAGGATTAGTTTTGTACATTTTCAAAGTTGTCTCATTTTACCATGTTTCATTGCGTTGAAATCCCGCCGCGCGCGAAGAGTGGCTGTGACAAGTACAATCGAGACGTTCCTTAGCTCAGCAACACCTTGATGTCATTCTGGAAGA
>JBHHZW010000226.1:0-4500 GCA_046758305.1 Bacteroidota bacterium
CTTTCCGCTCGCTCAGCGTTGGTGTATGGGTGGAGGTGGGATCCCGCGATGAGGACGAGCGGTCGAACGGAATCTCGCATTTCGTGGAACACATGGCGTTCAAAGGCACTCGACGCTATAGCGCGCGGAAGATCGCAAGGTCACTCGAATCCCTCGGCGGCTATCTGAACGCCTTCACAAGCAAGGAACACACCTGCTTCTACGCCCGCGTACTCGACGAACACCTCGAGCAGGCAATCGACGTTCTCTCAGAACTCATCCTCTACCCGCGGTTTGACCCGAAAGACGTCGAAAAGGAAAAACTTGTCGTCTTAGAGGAGATTCGAAACATCGAGGACAATCCTGACGAACTCATCCACGATGAATTTGAAGAGGCGCTGTACCCTAGCCATCCCATCGGTTTTCCCGTCATCGGAAAAGCAGATAATATCACCCGGTTCTCGTCGGACGACCTGTTCAAGTACCGGAGAAGCCACTACAACCCGGCGCGCCTCGTGGTTGCCGCTGCCGGAAATGTTGTCCATGAGAAGCTGGTGGACACGGTACGGCGCTATTTTAAGCCCGACGCTTATGACCGTCTTGCTCGCGGGTCGACGGCGCTCAATCGTGGGGAGGCGTCTCGCAGACGGGCGGCCAAAGTCAATGGTGCGGCAAAAAAACGCGAGGTGGAAAAGCCGATCGCGCAGGCCCATGTCTGTCTCGGAACGGTGGCGTACAGCATCAAGAGTAAGTACCGATATACGCTGTTCGTGCTGAACACTCTCCTGGGCGATGGTATGAGCTCTCGCCTCTACCAGAACATTAGAGAATTGCACGGCCTCGCGTACTCTGTCTATTCGTTCATCAACCTCATGAGCGACACGGGCTCGTTCGGAATTTATCTGGGGACTGAGAAACAGAACGTAGAGAACTCGCTTCAATTGATCCACCGAGAAATCAGCCGACTGAAGGCAAAGCTCGTCTCCAGGGCAGAACTCAGGAGGACGCAAGCCCAGCTCAAGGGCTCGATGATGATCGGACTGGAAAATATGACGAGTCGGATGATGCGCATTGGTACGGGGGAGCTCTACTTCCGTGAGTACATTACGCTCGACCGGATTCTCAAGAACATCGACTCGGTTACGCCTGAAATGCTTCAGGAGGTGGCGCAAAAACTCTTCGACGATGATTTCACGATGGTAATCTACCGGCCCGCATGAGCACACGGTGATGGATTCTCTTATTTTCCGTCCGCGCTGACAGACAACAACACCCTCAACAGACCTCTACTATGATCATCGGCATTCCGAAAGAAGTCAAGGCCAACGAAGACCGGGTTGCGCTCCTTCCGGTCGGTGCGCAGACGCTCAAAGCACACGGCCATTCGGTGTTGATCGAAAGAGGAGCCGGAGTTGGGAGTGGGTTCAATGACGAGAGTTACCGGAAGGCGGGAGCAGAGATCGTTGCGACTCCACAGGTAGTCTACTCCCGTTCAGAAATGATCATGAAGGTCAAGGAGCCGCTCGCGTCAGAGTACCGTCTGATCCAGAAGGATCAAATCCTCTTCACGTACCTTCACTTTGCCTCAAGCCGGGAGCTGACCGAGGCGATGATGAAGACGAGATGCGTTGCGATCGCGTACGAGACGGTCCAGAAGTCAGACGGTTCGCTCCCACTGTTGATACCGATGAGTGAAGTTGCGGGGAGGATGGCTCCCCAGGAGGGGGCGAAGTATCTGGAACGAACGCAGGGAGGCCGCGGAGTGCTGCTCGCGGGCGTTCCTGGTACAGAACCCTCTGACGTGGCCATCATCGGCGGGGGCGTTGTGGGAACGAACGCTGCCAAGATCGCGTCCGGTTTGGGCGCGCGCGTCACGATCCTTGACAACAACCTCGACCGCCTGCGCTACCTGGACGATATGATGCCGAAGAATGTCGTGACGATGATGTCTAACCCGTATAACATCGAGAAAGCGGTCGCGAAGGCGGACCTCGTGATTGGGGCTGTGCTCATCCCAGGTGCGAAGTCCCCGCATCTGGTGACAAGGGAGATGCTGAAGAAAATGAAGCCCGGCTCAGTCGTCATCGACGTTTCCGTCGATCAGGGTGGATGCGTGGAGACCTGCAAGCCAACGACGCACGAGAACCCGACGTACATGGTCGAGGGAGTGGTGCATTATTGCGTTGACAACATGCCCGGGGCTGTGCCGTTCACATCCACGATTGCGCTCACGAATGCCACGCTCCCGTACGCCGTCGAAATTGCGGAAAAAGGCTACGTGAAGGCGATCCAGACGAATCCTGAGGTCAAGTCTGGCCTCAACATGATCGATGGGAAAATCACGTTCAAAGGTGTCGCTGAGGCCTTTGGATTTCAGTATTATCCGGTCGAAGATATCTTGAATTAATGAAAACGGAATGGAGAGTCGTGACGGCACCGCTGGTTCCGAAGAATTCGAGGCTGGCGCTTTTTCGTGAGAGGAACATTTTTCCACGAGTTCCGAACATCAAGAAAAACCGATAGCTACGGTGAAAATTACGATCGATGGTCAGCAGTACGAGGTTGCCGCAGGTCAGAGGATTATCGAGGCGGCGTTCAAGCGTGGAATCGACATTCCGCATTTTTGCTGGCATCCGAGGCTGATGGTCTCCGGAAACTGCCGAATGTGTCTCGTCGAGGTTGAGAGAATGCCGAAGCTTGTGATCGCTTGCGCAACGACCGTTGCGGACGGCATGGTCATCCATACGAAATCGCCGCAAGTGATCAACGCGCAGGAAGCTGTGTTGGAGTTCATCCTGATCAATCATCCACTCGATTGCCCGATCTGCGACGAGGCCGGCGAGTGCAAACTCCAGGACTATACCTACAAATACAGCGCCGGCATCAGTCGATTCCAATTCGACAAAGTCCGGAAGTCGAAGCGCGTGGCGCTCGGTCCGAACGTGATGCTGGACGTCGAGCGGTGCATCATGTGTTCCCGCTGCGTTCGGTTCTGTGAGGAAATCGCAAAGAAGCCGCAGCTGACCTTTGTGCAGCGAGCCGACCACGTGGAGTTGACGACGTTTCCGGGTGAAAGCCTCGACAGTCCCTATTCGATGAACACCATCGAGATCTGTCCCGTCGGAGCCCTGACGAGCCGCGATTTCCGCTTCAAAGCGCGCGTCTGGGAGATGTCGAAGACAAATAGCGTATGCCCCGGATGCGCTCGTGGCTGCAACATGTACATGTGGGTGAAAGAGAACAAGATTTTGCGCTTGACGCCGCGATTGAACGAACAGGTCAATGATTACTGGATGTGCGACTACGGTCGATTGAACACGTTTCAGTTTGTAAACGCCGAAACCCGCATCAATGGCCCGATGGTCCGGAGAGACGGCGAACTGGTAGAAGTGAGTTGGGAGGAGGCGATTGCCGCCGCAGCTTTGGGACTGAAACGATTTAATAAAACGGAGATTGCCGGGGTCGGCTCAGCCTTCGCTATGAACGAGGATAACTACATGTTCGTCAAATTCATGAAGCATGTGCTTGGCACGAAGAACATCGATTTCATGCGACACGTGAAGGAGGGCGACGAGGATGATATCCTGATTCGTGCGGATAGGACTCCAAACAGCTATGGTGCAGAGGCAGTCGGAGTTCGTCCTGACGAAGGGGGTCTTGCGCTCGAAGGGATCTCGACGGCGATCGGAGAAGGGAAAATCAAGGCGCTCTACGTCATCGATGACGACATTGTGACAGACTCGGCGGTCGCGCGGGTCCTGGAACAACTCGATTTTCTTGTCGTCCACGCCTCTAACGAGAACGCAACGACCCGCATTGCGGACGTCGTGCTCTCGAGTGCGACGTATGCAGAGAAACACGGGACGTTCACGAATTTTCAAGGACGTGTACAGAGAATTCGTCCGGCCGTGGCCACGATTGAGCAGGACCGCGCGCTGGAGGGCTTCGCTATGAGCCGGCTTGACCGCTTCGCCTCTCATAACGACCGCTGGGGTCGCTGGGTGAAGCGCGATGCCCGACCTACCTGGCGTATTATCGCTGGCGTTGCCAATGCCCTCGGATCAAAGTTCAGGTACTTAACGGTCGAGGATGTTTTTAATGAGATCGGCCAGAAGGTGGACAGCTTTCGGGGACTGACGTACCTGAAGGTGGGCTCGCAGGGCTCGATGCTCAGGAGCAAAACAGCCACCGATGCGGCAAAGGTTCAGAGCGAGGCTTAGAGTTAGCGAAATGTAAACTATTCACGGGAAACGATTCTCTCGCGCATGGAAGTACTCATCCACCTGATCAAGATTGCGATTGTGCTTGGGGTGCTGCTGACGGTGGTGGCCTACGTGACCCTCGCTGAGCGACGACTGAGCGCGTTCATGCAGAATCGGATCGGACCGAACCGCGTCGGCCCGTATGGCTTATTGCAGCCCCTTGCTGATGTGATGAAGCTAATGCTCAAGGAAGACATCGTTCCCAAGTCGGCGAACAAGGGAATTCATGACCTGGGACCCGTGATCTCGATTTCCATCG
>JBHHZW010000227.1:0-4488 GCA_046758305.1 Bacteroidota bacterium
AACATCGCAACGCCTGCAGGATTAACATCACTGAAGCGGCCCTGCAGATCGCTCATGAAGACCATGTCCTTCGATTCTTCGAACAGGGTCCGGTATCTCTCCTCGGACATGCGAAGTTGCTGTCCGAGCAGTTTGCGCTGAGTAATGTCCGTTACGATCGCTGACACCCCGAGGACGCGTCCCGAGGCATCCTTGACCGGCGAGAGAGTCGCACTCACCCAAATTGGCTGGCCGTCCTTCCGAAGTCTTTGCTGCTCGAGATTGCGCACTGATTCGCCGCGAAACACCCTTTGGATTAGACGTTTGTGCTCCGCTCGAATTTCCGGCGGATCAAACATGAAAAGAGAATTACCGATGACTTCTTGTGGCCGGTATCCATAGATTTCCTCGGCACCGCGATTCCAAAAGAGAATTGTCGCGTTGCGGTCGATCGAGATGATGGCATCGCCGGAATACTGTACAAGATTCTGGAGGTAGTCTCGAGTATCGACTAGGTTCCGATGGAGTTCCTGAAGTTCCTGAAATTTTGCTCGTAAACTCTTACGGTCGGAAGCCCGCCGTCTGGACACCTTCTCGAGGCGCGAAAGTTTCTCCCGAAGACTGCGAACCGATGCGCTGACACGCTTTGCGGATTTCTTCTTCATGTGGTGTATTCCCTCATCCCGAACGCGCTAGCTCGATCGACAGATCACAGGCGCGCTTCCCTCTCCCCTCGTCTCCCCCTCTGTCTCCTCTCCTCCCTATAGTCTCATCACGGAGGACACAATCCATACGGCCTCGAAAGGCGTCAACTTTAAGCGACTGAGAGCCGTCAGAAAGCACTGTCGAGGCACTCCAATGGATCTCGACTATCTTTCCACCGAATCCTGCAGTGAGAGAGGCACCGGCCGTCATGGCAACACGTTGAGCTCCGCGTATCTGGTGCGGAGCGAACTCCAGGGAGTGTACTTTTTCCGTTACCTATTCAATTTCCTCACAAGTTGTGTCAACTCGCATCACAATGAGCATACGGCTGGGTCAAACTGAATTCACTGTTCCATGGATGTCGCTGATTCTCTCCATCGAACAAGGTGAATCTATAAAATTTTTCGTAGGAATTCAAACGCTGGGCGCGTCTCCTGCGGTTCGAAAGAATCCCCTCGTCGTCAGTGAGATTCAGGAGCTGGGGACTCCAGCTCTTCGGCGGATACTGTGACTTCGAAAACCTGCACAGAGCTTGCCGTTTGATTCGCGACCCAAACGTATCTGCCGTCGGGTGTTACGTCTACCCCAACGGGATGCATGTCCGTGGTCATAGTCGCCAGCACACGGATCGACTGAGCATCCAGGACGCTGAGCTGATTAGACTGGTAGCAAACAACGTACAGGAAGCGACCGTCGGGCGAAAGGACTATCGTGCGTGGCTCTTCACCGACTTCTCGTTCTGCCGTGATCCTGTTTGTCTTTGTATCCAGCGTTCGAACGTGACCATCACCGTGGTTAGAAAGATAGAGAGTGCTCCCATCTTTTGAGATCGCAAGATGTCTCGGTTTTATACCCACGTTGGTAATCGTTTCGACCACGGAAAGGTTCAGGACATCAATGATCGAAAGCGAGTGCTCTCCCAAATTCGCCACGTAGCAGAACCTCCCCTCGGGGGTGAAAACCATACCCCGCGGTACAGCTCCGACACGGATTTCCCTCACAACGCGGAATGAATCTGCATCCACAACAGTGACAGAATGACTCCTCCAGTTTGCCACAAACACGAACTTTTCATCCGGCGTTACTGCGAGAACCTTGGGGATGATGCCAACAGGCACTCGGGCAACGAAATCCTGCGTGAGAGTATCATAGACAACCACCACTGACCGGTACTGGTACTCACGTTCGTCTCCGAGATCTCGGGGATAACCCTCTTCGAGCAACCGAAAGTACGATATCCAGACGTAGCGACCGCCTTGCGTAAACGCAAGCTCGACGGGTTTTCCGGTGTGGTGTAGGCTTCTCAGAATCCGACCCGTTTGGACATCAATAATAGCAGTGTTCAAGCCCTCTAGATTATTTACATAGGCATACTTTCCGCCCGGAGAGATCCGGACCGACTTGGGATTGTTGATTTCCTTCGATCGTATTGTTCTCCTTAGGATCATTCGGGGTGAAGTCTTCGAAGAATCATGAGGAGCCGTCGGGATCTCTCGATTCAACGAATCGTCTGCAGCTGAGATCAAAGAGGTTATCAAGTGCTGCGGTGGCATGCGTGAAAAGGCTGACGGTTGTCCGGATACGTCATCGGCGGACTTCACACTGGCTCCTGATGGCAACAGGGTCGTGAATAATGCCAAGTGGATAACTTTGATCACCAGGACTATTGGCTTCCGATTCCGCCTTATTCTGTCCTGATTCTGAACACACATAAACATTGGGTTCTTGGGTTGCACTGCTAAAGTTTGGCGTAAACACGAAAAGGCGACCGCACGGCCGCCTTTTCACTCGATCAGATGCTGACGATTTAGATGTAGTAAGGGGGGCGGATAGAGGACTGTCGTCTGCCAAACGTGGTCACATCCGTCCCGTTGCTTGTACATGTGAACGAAAGGCCTGCCTCGGCACTGACGGTAAAGTTTCTCTCCCACCAGTACTCAGCACCCAACCATCGAACAAGGAAAAAGAGGCAAGATCGCCAGCCGACTCCAATGAATTGTACGCGACCAGACCCACAATGTAATAGCTGTAAGCGCCCCAAGGATATGAAAGATTCCGCTCAAAGGCAAGCTTTTTCTTACTGTGCAATCGGTAACGCTGAACAACTCAAGGATTACGGAAAGTCAACGCACAAGTTCCCTTGAAATCAAGATGGCATGGACCTCCGATGTCCCCTCGCAAATTTCAGTGATTCTTGCATCCCGGAGCTTCCACTCGACTGGAGAAACCCTGATCTAGCCGTACCAAGGATTTGGATTGCTTCAGCGCAGATTCGACCATCAGTTACGTTGGGAATAGGAGGTACTCTCTGAGTCGACATCACTTACCGATTTAATGACCCACTAAGCAAAAACGATCCACAGAATACCAATCGTTGCGGCAAGTACCATTGACAATGCGATATTAATCCGATTCCGGTTCATCGAAATATCAATGGAAGGTGGTTTTGAAGGAATTTCCCCAGGACCTGGCTTTACAGCTTTGTACGTTATTCCCTCAATTTGTTGGCGTTCTGGCGGCTTGGTGAGAAGGCTCACTCCAATCAGGATCACAGTGCACAAGACGAACAACAGCACGGCAAAATGGAGGAAATTGATTTCAGCGATCCATGACCAGAGTGTATGGTCAGGCAATCCTGATTTATCGATCCCATTGACCAATTCAAGCGCGAGACGCAATGCACCAAAGAAAAACCCGGTGGAGAGGGATGCGATAGCTCCTGCTCCATTTAACCGCGGGATGAAAACGCCCAGCAAGAAACAGGCCGCAATTGGTGGCGCAATGTAGGCTTGCACACTCTGCAGATAAATATAAAGCTGCGACGAGATGAACTTCATAAAGGGGATCCAAAGAAGCCCCAGCACAACCAGCACGCCCGTCGCAATACGCCCTACGGTCACGAGGCGGCGTTCGCTCGCATCAGGGTCCAGCTTCTTGTAGACATCCCAAGTGATAAGTGTGGAGGCTGAGTTGAATACTGAACTAAGCGAACTCATCAACGCAGCTAAGAGCCCAGCGATCATGAGGCCCTTCAGCCCGGCGGGTAGCAGACGAGTGACGAGCGCAGGGAAAGCCAGGTCAGCGGTGGAACCACCAATGTCACTGTATAGTGCCGCTGCTATGACGCCGGGCAGCACAAAGATGAACACGGGCAGAATTTTCAAAAAACCGGAAAAAATCGCCCCCGTCCGTGCCTCCCCAAGATTGCGAGCAGCTAGTACCCGCTGGACGATGTACTGGTCCGTGCACCAGTACCACACACCAAGGATCGGTGCGCCAAAGACAATCCCTGTCCAGGGAAAATCGGGATGATCTGCAGGCTTCCACATAGAGAAGAACTCGGCGGGAACACGCTCCTGCAATCCGTTCCAGCCCCCCAATTCTGTTAAGCCAATAATTGTTAGGCTTACCGACCCGATAATCAGTACGAACGCCTGCATCAAATCAGTATAGATGACGGCTCGCAAACCACCAGCGACAGTGTACAGACCTGTCGCAATGACAATGACGGTTGCACTTGTCCAAATGCTCAAACCAGTGAGTTCTCTGACGATAAGCCCTCCGGCAAAGAATGAAACACTGATTTTTGTAAGCACATACCCGATCACGGAAACCGTAGTGAGGTACCAACGTGAAGCGGCATTGTATCGGCGCTCCAAGAATTCAGGCATTGTGTATACACCGCTGCGGAGGTAGAACGGCACGAATAACCATCCAAGGAGGAGCAGGATTAAGCAAGCCAGCCACTCGAAATGGCCCACGGCTAAACCGCTTGCTGCTCCAGTCCCCGAGAGCCCAACCAGA
>JBHHZW010000228.1:0-4480 GCA_046758305.1 Bacteroidota bacterium
GGATGAAATCAAGAAGGCGCTACGTTCGGTGGCTGGCTTTCCTGAACGGCAGATCCAGGTTGTAACGGGAGAGAATGCCACGCGTGAGGGTATCACTGAAGCGCTGACAGCCGTTGTGGAACGTGCCAGAACGCAGGCCAACGCTCGTTTTCTCTTTTATCTCAAGGGGCGTTCGCTGAGGGCGCAGGGCAAGAACTATTTCTTGCCGTATGATGCGAGAGTCGGCGCCATCTCGACCTATATTGAGGAGACCACGCTGGCGAACTGGTTCGACCGTGTGCCGCTCAGAATGAAAGCACTCATCCAGGCGACGTGGGCGACGGATGACCAAGGCGACCAGGCATTTTCATCCCAACTGGCGGAAATTCTGCGTGATGAAGGCGTCGATGGCGACCGGGATCGAAAAGTGACGCTGGCAGAGATGGGAACGAAAATACGCGAGCTTGGTTTCCGCGGCGATTACCCCATCCACATCACCGGGGACGGAGCCATGGTGCTGGTTCGGCTGCTATCCGCGCTGGAGGTAACCTCACAGCCGCCCGGGGCCACCATCCTGCTCGATGATACGGAAAAGGGTGTGACTCCCGCGCGGCTTGTCGGCTTAACGCCAGGGACGCACCGGCTTCGTGTCAAGAAGGATCTCTATCGAATGCCGGAGGAGCAAACTGTTGAGATAGCAGCAGCCCGCGGTCAACGAGTCATCTCGCCATCTTATCAGCTCACACCTATCAGTGTTTATGGCACAGCTCTCGATGTTGATAAGAAGATCGTGGATGGCGCAGAAGTGCATATTGTTGGTACCGAGTATCGGCAAAGCATAGATAATGAGGGCAAGTTCAGCTTCGAGAACTGGCAGGCTTATGGACTGCTGGCATCGGGGAAAACCTACGAGATGGTTGCGCAGAGTCCCGATGGCCTGTATGGAGGCAGTGCATCTTTCACTTTCAGTGGGACGGAGGATATCCGCCTGGTCATCTCGCTGACACAAACAAACTGGATTGGATTAGCGGCGCAACGGCTGGCAGGCGGAGACCGCGCCGGCGCTGTGGCGCTGTTCGACGCGAAACTCCAGACCTCCGGACAGGGACAGGACAAACTGCTCGGGGATAAAACGTTGAACGATATAACACCAGCGCTTGCTCTGGACTTTCTGGCCCATCTGGAAAGTAAGCTTCAAACGGAACCTGACAACCTGCAATGGCGCGTCGCAGCGGCACAATTGGCAGATCTCAACGGCGATACTTCCGCGGCCAGGAGTCATTGGAAAACTGTCAAGGCAAACGCCTCGAAGGAGACAGGCGAATACAAGCAGGCCGTCGCTCGGCTCAAAGAGACCGCGCCCATCGGGCTCGGCGGGATCCTCGCGCTAACGGTGGTTGGCGTGGGTGTGTTGGGCGCTGCGGGACTATATGTCCGCAACCGGCGGCGCATAGGCGAGTTTCGGGAAATCCCGAATCCCTATATCGCTGGCAAACCCATCACTGAGCAGGATATGTTCTTTGGTCGAGAGGATGTATTCGATTTTATCAAAGACAAATTCAGCCGAGCCGCAAAAGACATCACCATCGTGCTGCACGGCGGAAGGCGTACCGGCAAGACCTCGGTCCTGTATCAGATTGCCAACGGACGGTTGGGAGGCGACTTCGTGCCAGTTCTCATTGATATGCAGGAGATGGCGGGAGTGGATGCGCACGACTTCTTCCGGATCATCGCCCAAAAAATTAGCGAGGTATACAAAGCTGCGGTTGCCATGTCGGAAGCCGACAGGACACGGTTGGATGAACTATGCCGCAGTTTGGAGGATAAAACCAGATCGGAGTATCAAAGTTTCAATGATTTCCTGGGCCACGCGGCAGCCGCGTTGGGAGATAAGTATCTTATCTTTTTAATTGACGAATACGAAATCCTGGAGCGAAAGGTCAATGAGGGCGACCTGACCGCTGAAATCTTCACGTATTTGCGGCATCTGATGCAAAATGTGGATAATCTGGCGTTTATCTTTTCTGGCTCTCGCGATTTTGCGAAGCGTGAGCGCAGAGAATGGGCATTGATGTTCAATATGGCCCAACCTAAGGAAATAAGTTTCCTGAGTAAAGAAGATGCCATCAGATTGATTACAGAGCCGGTCCGGGACTATATGCGGTATGACAGAAAGGCGGCGGATCGCATCTTGCGCTTGACAGCGGGTCAACCATTTTTCACCCAAGCTATATGTCTTCACATCATCGAAGATCTCAATGACAAGAGGCAGAACCGCGTGACCGTGGAATATGTGGAGGAAGCGTGTGACGATCTTGTGGAGAACGCGCCTTACCATTTCGCCTTTCTCTGGAGTGAACTGGCGGCAGACGAAAAAATTATGGTTGCCTTGCTGGCCGAGTTAATCCCCGATGGAATGGCTTATGCTTCCGTCGATGATATAGCATCAAGATTGCCATATTATGAGCTGGAGTATGACCGCGCGAGCATAAGTAAAGCTATGGCGCGATTGCAGGAGGAACATCTAATTGAGAGAAAACCCGAAACTGAGGGATCGTATCGATTTCGGATGGATTTGATTCGCGCCTTGATTCAAGCTGAGCATCCCACCTGGGGAGTGTTGAAGGAGGTACAGAATGATGAATAACCCATACACCAATCGGAGGACCATCAAGAATCCACAAGAGTTCTATGGGCGGGAACGAGAGGTTCGGCGGATCTATTCTCGGCTTTCATCAAGCCACCCACAGTGCATTTCCATTATCGGCGAACGGAAGATCGGCAAATCGTCGTTGCTGTATTTCATCAGCCATGACGATATCCGCAAGAAGTGGCTCAAAGACGCTGAGTCCTATCTGTTTCTGCTACTGGACCTGCAGGAGCGAAATGGTGAGATATCGTTTTCCACCTTCTTCCAGTTCATCTTCAAGACATTGGCGGAGCGGCTGGACAGTTCGCTTATTCCCAGTTCACTGATAGAAGGCGTTGAAACCGAAGCTGAGTGTTATGAAACATTCAAAAATATTGTGTCGAATATTGATAAGCAGGGGTACAAGCTGATCTTGTTGTTCGATGAGTTTGGCGCCATCACCGGAAGCGAAAACTTCGACACCGCCTTTTTCTCGTTCCTTCGCTCTATCGCCAACAACCACGAATGCGCATACGTCACCACCTCTCGCGCAAAGCTTCAAAAGCTCTGCCGCGACACAGATATTTCCGAGTCGCCGTTCTTCAACATCTTCACGCCGGTGCCATTGGGACAGTTTGATCGGGATGAGGCCCGTTCTCTCATCTTTACGCCGTCCACGCAGGCGGGCATTCCCTTCGATGAACGCGACGCCGAGTTTGTCCTATCCGTTGCAGGACATCATCCCTTGTTCATCCAAATGGCGTGCGCGGCTCTGTTTGATTATAAGAGCGGCGATGGAGCGTCTCCCCGCGCGGAGGCCCGACTTCAGTCGGGAAAAGTGGATTTCGAGGCAGTTAAGGCGGATTTTCTTGTGGAAGCCGCCGAACAGTTTGAGCAAATCTGGCAGGATGCGGACGAGGGCAAACGGGAGGTCCTGTGCCAGGTTGCGGTAGGAGGAGACATCACCAGCCAACAGCGTTACCTCATCCGCGAACTGCAACGCTCAGGGTATCTGACGGACGCGCCCCCGGCGCCCTTTTCCCAGGCATTCGCAGAGTTTCTCGTGGCGAAGCATCCCGATGCCGATGTGGGGAAGGCCGCGAGCCAGATACCCAAGCAGCCCGTGAAACGGAGTTCCTTTTCGAGTCGGATTAAGAGCTTCTTCAAACGTGGCAGTGGTAAAGCGTAAAACGTAAAGCGTAAAACGTAACAGGATTTAAGTCCTTTACGCATTACGTTTTACGTTTTACGTTTCACGTTTTACTCTCAAGGAGGGACAACGAATATGAAGAAACAAGCAGCTATAATTGTTTTATTCGTCGTGTTCACGCTCGCCTCCGAAACGACGCAGGGCGCCGGGCGAAGTGCTATTCTGATTGGCATTGACCAATACGCCCAGGAGTCCCAGGTCCCCCCGCTTCAGTCTGCTGCGTCCGACGCACAGAAGCTGAGCCGCATCTTGTCACAAAACGGCTACGAATGTCGAACCATGATCGATGAGGAGGCCACAAAGGAGCGACTCACGGAAGCGTTCATACAGGTAGAGCAGCAAACCGGGCAGGCCGGCGAGTTGGATGTATTTCTGTTTTACTTTTCCGGCCGCGGAACGCGCATCCCAGATGACATTCAGGCGGATGAAACACAGGATAGCCTGGATGAGTGCATCCTGCCGTCTGATGCCATGGCGGACAATCCGCGGAGTTTCATCCGTGATGACGCCCTAGCGCGCTGGATAAGCGCCGTCCGCGCCAAGCAAGTCATTCTCATCCTCGATAGCGCCTTTTGGGGCGACGAAACTGACGCCGCCGTAAAAGGGATGGGCAAGCTGCCGGAAGCCGTAGAGCGAGCCGCCGGCTCGTTAGATGTAGAGCG
>JBHHZW010000229.1:0-4474 GCA_046758305.1 Bacteroidota bacterium
GGGGGCGTTTTCGATGTCTAGAACGTAAGTAGCTCGGATCTGCAGACCCTCTTTCTCAGTCACTTTGTTGCTGAGTTGCCACGCTTTCTGTAAAGCTTTTCTCTCGGCGGCGTTATCACCCAAACGGCGGTTTACGATGGATAAGCTGAAGTAGGCCATCGCGAAATCACTGTCTAGCTCTATTGCTCTTTCCAAGGGTGCCCTCGCCTCGGAAAGGTAGAATTTCTTAAAGAGCTCAACTCCTTCTACGTAGGAACGGTAAGCTTGCAGCGACCTGCTGGTTACTTCCGCCACCGACTTCGCCTTTTGTGCAAGAGGTTTCCGTATGTTTAAGTCATATTTCACCATGAAGGCTAAGCTGTCTACCAGGGAGAACATCTGATCGCTGGAAAATTCAGTTAATCTGTGGGAACTGACTATCTTGCCAGATCGAACTTCGATCAAACGGGACGTAACTGCCAACATGGGCCGCTCCTGTAAAATGCTCCCCAACAGCATGGTTTCGACACCGACCCGTTGAGCGAGCTGCGTGGCGAGGGATGGGGTTATCTTCCTCGAGTCACCCTGACCAAGTTCGTATTGAATATCGTAGAGTCGTTCTCTGCTGATGACGTCTAAACCTTCGACTTGCGAGAGGGCAGTGATGAGAAGATTTGTCAACATCTCTCCAGTGTTGTCTTTGTCCTCTGGATCAGGGATATTCTCAAAATACATAACGGCTAAAGAATTTTGAGCGGCTTGCGCCGTTTCTTCTCTGGAGACCTTGAGTTGAAACGGATCGAAGACGAACAACAGCACCACGAGCACAGCGACTGCCGATACTGCAGCGAACAATGGCACAATTCTTTTCTTGGGCTTCGAGACCTGCTGCGGCTGTGGTAAGGTCGATGTTTTGACGTATTCTAAACTTTTTCTTTCCCTTCGTAGGTCGGCCAAGAGATCATCGATGTGCTGGTATCTTTCGTCTCTGTCCTTCGCGAGAACTTTCGACACTATTCTTTCTAACTCGGGCGAAACTTTGTTATTGAAGCGCGCTACCGGTTGAGGCTCTTCGTTCATAATCGAATAGAGGATAGCCGTGTGGTGTTCTCCCCGAAAAGGAAGGTTTCTACTCAGGAGTTCGTACAGAACGACGCCAAAGGAAAAAATGTCCGATCGCTGGTCGATTTCTTCTCCGGAGGCCTGCTCCGGGGACATATAGGCTGCAGTACCGATGGTTGAACCTTCCTTGGTGAGCTTCGTCGCCCCCCTCAGTTTCGCCAAGCCGAAGTCCATGATTTTCGCCTGCCCTTTGGGAGTCACCATGATGTTGTCAGATTTGATATCTCTGTGGATGACTCCCTTCTCATGAGCTGCCGCCAGGCCGTCGCAGACCTGAATTGCGATATCGAGGACTTTCTTCAGGGAAGGGGTTTCACTTTCGATGAGCTGTTTTAGGGTTTTCCCCTCCACATATTCCATCGCGATGAAGGATTGGCCCTCTGACTGATCTATTTCGTAGATGGTCGTAATATGGGGATGATTCAAAGCCGAAGCAGCTCGGGCTTCGTGGAAGAACCGTTCTTTTTCAGACGGATCGGAGCCTAGGTAGTGGGGCAGAAATTTCAGGGCTACGGTTCTATCAAGTTTGGTGTCATGGGCTTTGTACACGATGCCCATTCCGCCTTCGCCCACCTTGTCGAGGATTTTATAGTGGGAAATTGTCTGGCCTATCATCCTTGTTCCTTTCGGGTCCCGCTGTAAAGCAGCGGGATTCTCAAAATTTCATCCGCTCTCCCGACTTCGTCGGGATCGCGGGAAATTTTGCCTGCCCGCCAACCTGAACCACAATAGGCAGGCTGGGAATTTGGCCGATCATGGTTCCGTTGTCCAGTTCTTGGGATTTTCGTTATCCAATTTCCATTGGAGGGGGTTACCAACAACATATTTGCGGATGCGATTCAATTCTTTTTCATTGCGAACGATGCGTTCGTAATAATTTCGCTGCCATCGGAAAAATTCGAACCCTTGTTTTCTGCACGCACGGGTGACAGCGGCTTTGTAGGTGCGGATGACAACGGACAGTGTATTTTTCTTAGGTGATATTGTTGAATAATAATTCGTCTTGGTAGGGGCGTTCAATTGAACGCGCCTACTGTCGGTATTCAGGACGATACCATGTACATGGTTAGGCATAATGATGAAATCGTCCAAGATGACATTTTCGAAATGCTGCGGGATTTCTAGCCACAACGCCTTTGCGATCTGACCGATCTCAGATAGAACAATTTCGCTATTTACGACATCGCCCAGCCAACATTCCTTGTCGTGTGTACATATCGTCACAAAATATGCACCAGCACTGGAATAATCGTAATCCTTCAGTCGAATCGATCTTCGTTGGTGTATCTCCGGACCGTATGTCATCGCCGCTTGGTTCTATTAAATATCATCTCTGCACTCGTGTGCTAGCTGATCACCTCGCTGCCATTCCCTTCAATTTCGCAAGCCGCGCTTTGGCATCCAGCAGGTCTCGCAAATCGTTGTCTGCGTCTTTCCAAAGATTCAGAAACTTCTCGTAATTCTCGACGGCCAGTTTCTTGTCGCCTTTTCTTTCATAGATTCTTCCGAGGAGGTAATATCCTCTGGGATATGCTATTGAATGAAACCATCCGTAAAACCCCTGTGCCGCTTTGACCTCCTCAATAGCCTTTTCCAGTTTTCCCTTCTCATAATAGCACAGTGCCAAAACGTACCCGTAGTATGCCTGGTCGTTTGGAAACGTCGCAACGAGACGCTTGTACAGCGAAATTGCCTGATCCCACTCCTTTTTGGCATGATGCGCTCTCGCCTCGAGGAGCATTTTATCCCACGGATTCAGAACTTTTTCAGCGGCCCCCGTCGACTTCTCTAAATCTCCAATGTCAGTATAGAGCAAGGCCAACGAGAGATAATAATCGTAATCTGTGATATTTTCGAACCGCATCGTTTTGTTAATTTCTTCTAAGACTTCCTCTCTATTTGCCCGCAACCAGTACATCCAATAGGCCTTATCTACTGTTCGCAGCGCCACAGCATTGGTATCTTTGTCCTTCCAAGCAAATTCAATACGTTTGTCGTACATTTCCCTCATCGCAGAATACTTTCCCAGATATGGATATAAGCGTGATAACTCAGAATACCCTCGCTTTCGGACTGCCTCCTCGTTGTGTTCAGCGATCATTGTCTTCAATTTTGCCTCAGCTTTCTCATATTCCCCCATAAACACATAGGTATGTCCTCTTGCGGCAAGGAGGAAGGGGTCGTCCGGGAAAAGCTGAAGTCCTATTTCATACGTCTGCAACGCATTTGAAAAATCACTCATGAGAACATACACTGCTGCGAGCCGATTATAGGCAAAAGGATTACGTGCTTGTGATACATATTTTTGGGCATATTCGAGAGCTTTACCATATTGGCGTGTATTCTCATAAACCCTCACCAAGTCGCTCAATGTGCCCTGATCTGTCGGATCCATCAAGAACGCCTGTTCGAAATAATCCGCAGCAGTAGCGCGTTCACCTTTCGAGGCATGGTACCTCCCAATGGCAAGCATACCCTCTTTCTCATTGACAGCCAGTAAACGGTTGGCGTATTCAAGCGATCTACCATATTGTCCCAAATCCGCGTAGGTCCAAGTAAGATGCTGCATTGCACGCTCAAATGAAGGGTCCATTGCCAAGACCTTTTCGAGATATTCCGCAGCCGTAGCATATCGGTTTGCATGGTAAGACCAGTCCCCGATGTTGTAGATCATTTCTTTATCGTCAGGATAGATCTGTTCCATTTCTCTCAGCACCGATATTCCAGCTGTATATCGTCCTCCCAATTCTGCGTTCAATGCACGAACCATATATCGCTCTTTTTCAGGAATGCGGTCAATCAGCTCAAGCGCCTTTTGCATTGATGCTTTTGCCTTCTGTGAACTACCAGCATACCAACTAATTGCATAGGTCAGTCGATAATAGGCAAGCCCGAATGTGGGATCGAGTTCAATAGCTTTGCGATACTCCACCTGTGCTTCGGTGAATTTGGCCCTGTCCATCAGCTGCTCACCCAAGAAATAATGCTGATAGGCTTCGAGGTTCGTTGTCGTGACGTTGGCAACTTTCTCGCTTGCCGATGCAATTTCCTCGGCTTTCTCTTTCAATCCGATTCGGGTCTTCTCGGAGAGCTTGTCGATCATAGATGGGACGCTTTCCTGGCCCTGTCCCTCTTCTCTGGCGGTGAACAGATACTCGTTCTCACGCGGGTCGAGGACCTTCAGGTCAATCGTATACAGTTGACCAAATTTTCGAATCGAAGCGATGACGAGGGCACTCACGTTTGCTTGTCTGCAAATCTCTCTCCCAAGGTTTTCATCGATCTGATCAACGTCTTCCTTTCCCAGCAGTTTGAGTACGTCAAACATCCGTGAACGAGTGAGCACAGCAAGTCGGCGGGACTGTTCCAACGA
>JBHHZW010000230.1:0-4469 GCA_046758305.1 Bacteroidota bacterium
TCGACGGACAGGAAAAATTGGTCGCAGAATTTGAGGAGTGCAAGCGCATCGCCGCCGAAAAGAACCTTCGGCTCATCGAGGTATACCGGAAGATCGAAACTGAGATTCGAAAGTAACTCTACTTGATCCCTCCCCGTCTCCTCATCTTCCCCTCACCGGTCAGGATGGTTTTTTGACTGCGATTTTGGTAGATTGAAATCGTGAAAACGTTGTACGCTGACATCGCGCTCCCGGTCCCAGTCGATAAGACGTTCACCTACATCGTCTCTCCGGACCTGCACGGAGCAGCGCGTGTCGGGTGTCGTGCTCTTGTTCCGTTTGGCCGGCGACACCTCGTAGGATACATCGTAACGCTGGCCGATTCGACTTCCCTGACCAGCCTCAAACCAGTTCGAGACGTCGTCGACGCCGAACCCACGATGAGCGAAGAGCTTCTCCGGCTCACGCATTGGGTTGCGAACTACTACTTTGCTCCCTGGGGGGAGGTCCTGAGGGCGGCTGGCCCGAAAGGGATTGCGCTCGAGAGCAAACGATCGGTCCGCTTGCGTGGGGGGGACGCTGCAGACCTCGAAACGAGGTCAAAAAACAGATCGAAGCGGCGACAGAAGATTCTGGAACAGTTGCGAGGTTCGAAAGGAATCACGATTGCTGGGCTTCAGAAGAAACTTGGTTCAAAGAGCATCTACGCGCTGCTGAACGAGATGGCTCGTGAGGGCGTCGTCGAGATCGATGAAGAGATCCCTCTGCCGAGGATGAAGCCGAAACGGCGGAAGGTTGTGCTCTTCTTTGATGGCCTCCGGGACCAAAGGAAGCAGGAGGTGGATCATCTTGCTGCCAAAGCGAAAAAGCAAGCGCAGCTCCTCGAACAACTCATCAACCTTTCCACGCAGGGCTGCGAGTCGATGGGTGTTCAGGAAGTGCTGAAACTGACCGGCTCCAACCTTTCCGTGTTGTCAGCGCTTGTGAAAAAGGGATTCGTTAAGCTGGAAGAGCGAGAGGTGGTGCGCTCCTCGGCGTACGATCAGTTTGAGCTGCCCCAGACGTTTGTCCTCAACGCTCACCAGGAAAAAGCACTCGCTGCGATTCACGAGGCTCTCTCAGAGGAGCGCTACCGTGCGTATCTGCTGCACGGTGTTACCGGAAGCGGGAAGACGCAGGTCTATATCGAGGCGATCCGCAGCGCACTGGACCGAGGGAAAACAGCGATGGTGCTGGTCCCGGAGATTTCCTTGACACCGCAGATTGTGCGGCGATTCAAACTGCATTTTGGCGAGGACGTAGCGGTCATGCACAGCCGGATGTCGGAAGGAGAGCGGTACGATGCATGGCGATTGATCCATCGTGGAAGGTACAAGATCGTCATCGGTGCGCGATCGGCTGTCTTCGCTCCATTGAGGAATCTTGGTTTGATTGTGTTGGACGAAGAGCAGGAGGCCTCGTACAAGCAATTCGATGCAGTTCCGCGGTATCACGCACGCGATGTTGCGCTCATGCGTGCGAGTTATTGTAGTGCGGTCGTGATCCTTGGTTCAGCAACACCATCGCTGGAGTCCTACTACAACGCACGGAGTGGAAAACACAGGCTGCTTGAGCTTCCGGAACGTGTGGATCAAGCAAAGCTCCCCCGCATAGAGATCGTGGACATGACAGAGGAACGGAGGCGAGCGTACGAAGCCTACCGTGCTTCTCTGGGGGCCGAGAGAAAGACGGGAGAGCGAGCACCGAAATTCACGATCGGGTCTCTCTCCGCACTCCTGAAGGAAAGAATCGAAGACCGTCTCCGAAAACGGGAGGGGACCATCCTACTGCAGAATCGGAGAGGATTTGCTCCGTACGTCGAGTGTCTCGATTGTGGACACGTGGAGCAGTGTGCGGACTGCAACGTCACTCTCACGTATCACCTGGTCCGCAAGCAGATGCGGTGTCATTACTGCGGTTCCGTCAGAGAAATTCCAGCCCAGTGCCCCCAGTGCAGAGGGCAAGCTCTCGAGGTCAGGGGATTCGGGACCCAGCGGGTTGAGGAAGAGTTGAAACGGGAGTTTCCGCCAGCGAGAATCCTGAGGATGGACCTCGATACGACAACGCGGAGAGGTTCGCATGACAGAATGCTGAAAACATTTGTACAGGGGTCCGCCGACCTCTTGCTCGGGACGCAGATGGTGGCAAAGGGGCTTGACATATCACACGTCACTCTCGTCGGCGTGATTTCTGCCGATACGCAGATGCGGTTGCCTGACTTCCGTTCAGCAGAACGGACATTTCAGCTCCTGACACAGGTTGCCGGTCGCGCCGGAAGGAGGTTGATCAAGGGAGAGGTAATTATTCAGACCTCTCAGCCGCAGCATTATTGTTTCAAGTACGTCCTGCAGCATGACTTTGTCGGTTTCTACGAGGAGGAGGTCGAATGGCGCCGGGAATTGCGCTATCCCCCCTTCGGCCGATTGGCGCTTGTTGAATTCAAAGGTCAAAAGGAAGGTGAGGTGGAACGTGCTGCGGACGAGTTTGCCCGTTTGTGCAATCGTGTGGATCAAGGAATTGAGAAGCTCGGTCCAGCACCCGCGGCAATCAGCAAAATTCGAAAGAACTATCGATACCACTTGCTCCTGAAAGGGGACCGCGAAAACGATCCTAGCGGAAAAGTGCTCCATGATACCGTACGGAAAACACTCAATCGTTTCGGTGTTCGCTCCAGTGTCCAGCTAACGGTCGATATCGATCCCCAAGGTATGATGTAATTTCTCTTACCCCGCTCTCTTACCGCAAATTGCCCATCAGAATTCTCGCACATTGAACCGTTCTTGCCTTTCAGTTGTTTAAAGGTATGTCTCCCTCATGCCTGCGGAGTACGTTTGATTTCAGCTGGAGCGATGCTCACTAGATCACAGGAGGCTAAGTACTGATGAGGAGGAACGGACCGTGAAAACTCAGGTGGAAGAGGATGTGTTTACAATAGGGCGTGTCACGATTTATTCCGCATCACGAACGGTGGAAGTAGAAGGCAGAAGAGTGTACCTGAAACCTCGCGAGTTTGCACTGCTCGCCTTCCTGGCATCGCATGTCGGACAGACATTCACGCGCGAAGAGCTGTTGCTTCAGGTGTGGGAGTACGACTACGTTGCCACAACGCGCACCGTAGACGTGCACGTGCGGCAGCTGCGAAAGAAGATCGAGCCGAAGCCCGATGAGCCCACGTACGTGCAGACAATCTGGGGAGTGGGCTATCGATTGAATCCGGATGTGAAATGAATCACCGTGGAACGAACTCAGGTCGCATTTGGGACAGCCGTCGTCTCTAGTATTGATCGTTAGAAGAATGGAATCCCGATTACTGCAACGCCGACGGAATAAAGAGCCCAGAGAATGAAAACCCATAGTGCTGCCTTCCCGGTTGCTACGTCGCAGAACTTACTGAGCCCTAGAGAGGTCACTCCGAGATACCAAAGCGTGAACACGTTCACGGACGACAGCAGCGAGTGTACAGTGTTCTTTGGGTCAAAGTCCTCGATAACAGCAAGCGCGAGACTCGGGGTCGCGTAAACCGACTCGAATGCCAGCAGCAGAAGAAGCGTCACGATCCCACCCAGGACACTGATTGTCGAAGAGAGTCCAACCACTTCCAAGATCTTTCCGTATTTCACCGGAGCTTTCAAAATCCATTTGCTGATTAACCACCACACGAGGGTCAAACCGAACAGCGTGGCGAAAGCGACAAATGAGACCCCTGTGATTCCGAAAACCATAGCAATTGGCGACCTGATCCAGCTTGTTTGCTGATCGAGGACTTGCTCTCGGGATTCAGCGCGTATCGTTCCTTTTTCTATCATCTGGTCTACGCGCTCTTCCGCTTGCTCCTGCAGCTGAGATATGGTGCCGGCGTTTGAGAACATGGTGATCGTGAACGCTGAGCCAATGAGCACCACGAGAAGCGTGGGAATCAACCAGTGTACAGTCTTCGCAGGAGAAGATTTGATCCGTCCGAACACCTCACCGGGGGTCGCGAACATATTGGTCAGCTTGGAAAATAGGGTCATTTCCGTTCTTTGAATCGGCTCTTGGGTTGCAGGTGTGTCTTGCATGATGGGTCCTCGTACTTTTTCACTTGGAATGTGACAGAAAAGATTGGTATGTAACAACAGCTAACGTAATGAAAACGAATCAAACTGTCAATTCAAGAGTTACCAATGCCTGGTATCCAGCCGCTCCTCCTCAATAATCCATTCTCGGTAGTCTTTGCTCAAGGTGCATCACCCCGATGGTGAAGCCCCGAACGGAACTTCGTCCATCCCTTCGGGACAGAGTGGCACGGTCGGCCCCTGTGGGAACTGATCCTGTCGCAGCGGTTCGCTGATTCTAAGCCGGCCATCAGCGAACATTCCGAACGGACACATCAACGTCGCCTCGTTGATGACCCGGAGCGCTTTCAGGATCGCGTGGCAACGAGGCGTTGGGTGATCGGAGGTGTGAGCAGC
>JBHHZW010000231.1:0-4464 GCA_046758305.1 Bacteroidota bacterium
AGTATTAGTAAAAAACGTAATTGCTGGGTTAGTGAGAAACAAAATAAAATACGGATACGCCTACTGCCCCTGCCGAGAGGTGAAGGGAACTCCCGAACAGGACAGGACCAACATATGTCCATGCCACACCCACAAGAAAGAGATCGCAGACCAAGGAACCTGTGAATGCGGACTTTTCGTTAGTGAAGTCTACTTCAATACGAAGAGAAGATAAAGGCGCGCGCATTGCCCTCTGATAATGCACTGGAACCATGGAAACAATATTTTTTTATACAATTCTAAGATATATATCGATTGATTAAAAATGAAAAAAAATGTAAAAGTAGGTAACGTAAAAGTAGAGCCTGGCAATAAAGAGCGAGGCCTTCTCAAGATTCCAGATGTTTTTCCGGATGGTATGCACGTTGAGATCCCCTTTACCATCTTCAACGGTGCAGATGATGGCCCATGGCTCCATATCCAAGTGGCTCAGCATGGCGTCGAGGTTCATGCGCTAGAGGCTATTCGAAGGGTGATCTCAGAGATCAACCCAGAAGAGCTCAAAGGCATCCTCGTCTACTGCCTGCCAAACCCGATCGCATTCCGTCAACGCGAGACGGTTATGTCGTACGACATCATCCCTGGTGGGATGAACATGGTCTGGCCCGGGAAGCCGGATGGTTCACTGACCGAGCGGATGGCCTACGAGATCTGGACGAATCTGATCAAGGGTAAGGCCGACTACGTTATTGATTTCCACACCGGCCGTCGTAACGCACCCGTTTGGGTCTTCTATGAAGCTCACGGCGTCTCGTCTGGGGTGCCGAAGGAGGTCGCGGATAAGTCCGAGCGGATGGCGAGGGTCTTTGGGGCTGAACTGCTTTACCTCGAGACCGAGGAATACGGTGAAGGGAAGACCTGTAGGGGATCTGCTGTCGATCACGGGATTCCGGCAATTGTCCCAGAAATCGGCGGAGAGAGCCACTTCAACCCCGATCATGTAAAGGTTGCATATAGGGGGCTGAAGAATGTAATGATAGACCTCGGCATGATTTCGGGAGAAGTCGAACTCTCGAAAAAGCAGATTATCCTCAAGTGGATCAAAAATCGTGACAAGATATCAGCGAGAGCCCCGAAGGGGGGAATCTTCATACCAAAAGTTAAAATCGCAGACCGCGTCAGCAGAGGAGACATCCTCGGAGTTATCTACTCTCCCAGAACCTTTGAAGAAATCGCCGAGGTAGAATCGCCCCAAGATGGACTCGTCTTCTTTATCGTTGAGAACCCGATTGTGGTAGCCGGACAACCACTTGTTGGAGTTCCTGAAATTATCGAAGAGATCACTAACTAACAATCTCGCGCGCGCTTGATAAGGAGAAGTATAAGCCCCGCGAGGCTGTAATGCATGCCATTCGGCTACGACTGCATTGTTCATCGCGGTCTTGACGTTCTCCGTTGCCGTCACCAGCGAGGCAGGGATGGTCTCGTCCAAGAGTTCAAGCGTGTAGTCATACAGGTCCACATAGTATTCTGATTGGCCCATCTTCGTGGCGCCTTTAAGTGCTTGCCCGTATTTACTCTTGTATCCATCCAGGTTGGCGGTCATCTCTGACGTCCAATCGGTGAAGGCGGTTGCCAAGGCTGGTATCTGGTCTACGTCAACGGCTGAAAGTGTCTCTCCGGCGTATTTTTTCAAAGGTGTAAAGAATTCCCCAAAGAGGACCACCATCTCAGTTGCGTACGTTCGAGCGTCCTGCGTCGGATTGTTCACCAATTCTTGAACAAATAGAGGGGTGGTCCACCCCCACATCATAGTTTCCTCTGAACCTACCGCGTAACTAGCATGACCAACAAGCTCATAGTACACATCAATCTGAGCCATGTCACAAGCGTCCCACCCAACAATGTCGATAAAGCCAACAGCGTCCATGATCTGGCCTAGTTCGGGGACATCAAGCCAATCGTCATCGCTTTCATCCGTACAGAAGCTTTGCCAACCCCAACCGTGGTTCCAAAAGCTTAGTAGGTACTTTTTAGCCGGGTAAAGAGATTTCACTGTGTTAACAAAGTCAATGCACACTTGTGGGTCTCCTAAGTTTAGCTCAGAATACGTCTCAATCACTGTGGAGGTGCCCTGTTCGAAATGAATGAGTTCACATCCACTAGTGCTGTAGAGGTCTACAAGAGCAACAAAATGAACGTCACTGGTGGAGCCTACGCTTTCAAATGTCTCCACGTCTGGAGGCCACCAGTCTTCAAGGTTGTTGTCAGCGCATACATAAACCATGTATGTCCATTCACTTCGTTTTGGTGCTGACGCTCCAGTAACTAGGAGCGCCTGCATCAAGAACACGAAGACTAGTCCTAAAGGCAGAAATGTTTTCTTTCTCATATCTTTCTCTCCTTTCTTTATTCGTATTGTCTGTTTATCGCACCAATCTTCGGCACTCAAAACTGTCTCTTCTTATAGGGCAGATATTATTTAAATTTCTCTGTGATTTTCTTCTATGATTTTGCTCTATGAATCCCCCAACGAAGCCTGAAACAGTCCTGCTGCCAACTTTTTCCTCATTTGACAAGGGTTTTATCTGTTTTCTAATTTAATCGATATCTTACGTGCGCATCATTCGATTATGTGCTAGCCTATTGGGTTTGGGTTTTTGGGGGTTAAATTTTAACCCAACCTCAAAGTTGCGCATGCATGCTAGGGATCTAGATTTGCTGTCGGTAGAAACTCTGGGGGTTTGCGGGCTTTCGTTGCTTGCTCAAACGCATAGGCCAACTTCAAGAGCGTAGGCTCTTGCCATGCTTTAGCCAAAAACGAAATGCCAACGGGTAAACCGAAGACATACCCTGAGGGCACGGTGATATGCGGATACCCAGCCACTGCAGCAGGCGATGTGCTTGTCATATCCCAGTTGTTGGCATCGCCGTTGATCAAGTCAATTAGCCACGATGGACCGCCTGACGGCACGACGATTGCATCCAGTCTGTATTTCCGCAAGGTCACGTCAATACCTTCTTTACGAGCCAGATAGTGATTCTTTCTAAGCGCGTCGCGATACTTCTTGTCGCATAGTGAACCTTTCTTCTGCGCGATTTCCATATGCTCCTGTCCGAAATATGGCATCACACGGTCTTTGTTTTCTTCATTGAACTTGATTACTTGGGCCATTGTTTTCACGCGTGCCTTCGTAGCCCTAAGGTACTTGTTCAAATCAGCTTTGAACTCGTAGTATAGGACTTCTATTTCTGTTTTGGCGAATTTGTTGAAGTTCGGCACATCAGCTGGGTCAACGATTACCGCTCCTTTCTGCTTCATCACCTCAAGACATGAATCAAAAATCTCGATGACGCGCTTGTCGGTTCCCACCATTTTTCTGGCAACTCCAATCCTTGCACCTTCGAGGCCATCTTCATCAAGGAAATGCGTGTAGTCTCTGAATGCTTGCTTCTCACCAGTTCTTGTAACCGGATCTTGATCATCGACTCCTGTCAGCGCCCCGAGCAGAATCGCTGCGTCCGCGACTGTGCGCGCTATGGGTCCAGCTGTGTCTTGACTGTGGGCGATGGGAACGATTCCGCTTCGACTCCATAATCCAAGCGTGGGTTTGATACCGACAATGCCAGTAGTCTGACTGGGACAGATAATTGAGCCATCCGTCTCTGTGCCGATTGCCACAGAGCACAGATTAGCTGCCACCGCAACGCATGAACCTGTTGACGACCCACATGCAGAACGGTCCAGCGCGTAGGGATTGCGCGTGAGTCCGCCTCGAGACGACCAGCCGCTGACAGAACGTTTGCCGCGCATATTTGCCCATTCACTTAGATTTGTCTTGCCCAGAATAACTGCGCCTGCTGCCCGCAATTTCTTGACGATGAACGCGTCACGTGGTGCAATATGACCTTCGAGCGCGAGTGAACCAGCTGTGGTCTGCATTCGGTCATGGGTGTCAATGTTGTCTTTTATGAGGACAGGGACACCATGGAGTGGCCCACGTGTTTTGCCGCGGCATCGCTCATCGTCTAGGGATGACGCGATAGTACGAGCGTCGGGATTTATCTCAATGACGGAGTTGAGTTTCGGGCCGTTTCTGTCTATTGTGTCAATCCGCTCCAAATACAACTCGGTGAGATGACGCGCTGTTAACTCGCCTGTCGCCATCCTAGACTGCAGTTCAGAAATCGTCCATTCTTGAAGCGTCATCGTCTTCTACCCGTGATGTCGTGTAGCAAATGAGAATTTATAAGCCTTAATGCTGGTCAAAAATACGCGCGCACAAAGCTTATGAAGAGATAGGTTAGTCAATTACTTCATGCATTGTTTTGTTTGCTACCTGAAATAGCCACAGTTTTTCCACGGTGATTATTAGTCTATGGCCAAATATTCTTTATAAGAAAACAAATTACCTAGTTATTCGCATGCATGCATCGGATCCAAGTCCTCATCGTTCAAGGGTGTGCTTAACCTTTCTCCCACGC
>JBHHZW010000232.1:0-4436 GCA_046758305.1 Bacteroidota bacterium
CACTGACTGAAAAATTTTCTTCCCATCAGTATGGCCAAGAACCTCATCCGAACACCGCTCCGGGTGGGGCATCAAGCCCAACACGTTTCCCTCCTGACTGATAATGCCCGCGATATTCTCGAGGGATCCGTTCGGATTCGCATCCTCCGTCACCGCACCCGTCCTGCTACAGTATCGAAAGACAATCTGGTTATTGTCCTGGATCCTCTTCAATGTCTCCGGGTCGGCGAAAAAATTGCCCTCCCCATGCGCCACAGGGATTTCCAGGATTTCCCCCAGTGAGCAGCGGGAGGTAAACCGGGTGCTGGCGTTTTCGACACACAAGTGCACATACTCGCAAACGAATCGCAACGATTTGTTTTTCAGAAGGACGCCAGGCAGCAATCCCGCCTCGGACAAGACTTGAAAACCGTTGCAAATACCGAGGACGAGACCGCCTTTGTTCGCAAATCTGGCGACCTCGCGCATGATCGGTGAGAACCGGGCGATAGCGCCGCAGCGCAAGTAATCCCCGTAGGAAAATCCCCCTGGCAGGATGACCACGTCGACGTCGCGCAGCGACGTATCCTTATGCCAGAGAAAATAGGTTTCCTGCCCAAAAATCTCCTTGAGTACATAGTAGGCATCATGGTCGCAGTTCGACCCTGGAAAGACCACTACGCCAAATCTTGGATGCGATGGGCCGACCATCCACGAACTCCTCATCCCGATGCCGGAAGAACACATCTGTCATCGTGATGACTGCGATAAGGTTCTGTTACGCTTCCTTTGCCTCGGGAACCTCCTCCACGCTGAAGCTGTAGTCTTCCATCACTGGATTCGCCAATAATTTCTTGCAGGCTCCATCCGCAATGTGCTCTGCTTCCTCCCGATCATTCACCTGTACATGCATCTCAATGTACTTGCCGATGCGCACACTCTTCACTTTATCGAATCCGAGCGCGTTGATGCCGTGCTCGACCGCTTTTCCCTGAGAGTCAAGAATGGACTGACGGAGCGTCACGCGAATTTTAGCAAGATACACAAGTCACCTCGAAGCCAACGCAATCATGCGTCGAAGCTTGTCGCTTCCGATTCCTGCTCAGGCGATTCACCGTGATGAGCAAGCTTTCGCAGCGTCGTAATCGTATATCGCATCAATCCCGAGAGGATAAACACAACCATAACCGGGAAGATCGCCTCTCCCTTGGTCACGACGACTGCGGTCGCAGCCGCGACAAAGAGAGCAAACCGTACCGGATGTTTTCGGATCGACCGTCGATTGAGACTGGGAATGGTATCGTACTTGACAGAACTTACCATCAAGAAAGAGAGGACAATTACGAACGGTGCCAGGAGGTCGCGCGGCGCTCCAGAAAGACCTGCTGTCCCCTGATAGTAGGCCAACACGTACGCGGCGATCGTCACGCCTTGCGGTGGGATCGGCAATCCTTTAAAAAACTCCTTGTTGTGGTCCACCAGCTGTACGTTGAAACGCGCGAGCCGAAGTGCTCCAAAGATCATCAGCATCGAACTCAGGATGATGCCAGGACCACCAAAGGTGTGCAGATGAACCTGGTAGACCAAGAACGCCGGCGCCGCACCAAAAGAGACAACGTCCGACAGGGAATCAAACTGCACTCCGAACCAGCTTGAAGACTTCGTGATGCGAGCCATGATACCGTCGAGCGAATCAAAGAGCGCTGCCAGGATGATCAGCCATGCCGCGGTGTCGTACTCACCTCGACTCGCGTGGATAATCGACATGAGACCGCAGAACATATTGAGGACGGTAAACAGACTCGGCACCACGGCTCGAGTTATTCTCACTCCAGACTCCTCTTCGAATGTAGTTACGGCATGACGGCGAGAATCGTTTCTCCTCCCACGAGAGTCTCATGGAGCGCCACTTTCAGATCCGCCTCTCGGGGAACAACCACCTCCACTCTCGAACCGAATTTGATCATGCCGAATCGGTCTCCGCACGCCACGCTGTCCCCTTCCCGCAGCGTACAGACAATCCGACGTGCGATGAATCCTGCAATCTGACGGAAGAACACCCGGAAACGCACGTTTTCGATTCCGATGTGGGTCCGCTCATTTCGTTCGGACGCTTTGTCCTCATAGGCAACGAGATAGTCCCCTTCGATGTACCGGTAGTAGGCAACGCGGCCCGAAATCGGAACTCGATTCACGTGGACGTTGAGGGGGGACATGAAGATACTCACCTGAATTCCGTCGGAGTTCAAGAACTCAGGTTCGAAGACATCTCTGATCTGTATGATCTTGCCGTCCGCCGGAGACAGAATGAGGTTATCCGCGCGGGGCGGGTTCCGGTGCGGGTCACGAAAAAAATAGAGGGTGTATAAGAACGCTAACCCGGAAAGTCCGATCGTCCCGTATTTCAAGACCTGGTTCTGGAGGAACGCGACTGACAACGTTAGGACAATAAGGATTACGAAGGCGGTCGCGAGCACAATATCAAGTCCGTACTTCGTGATCATGCCGAAGGCATCCCCTTGGGAAAGAACTGCCCTCCAAGTACGGTGGTTACGGTTTCCCACACAGCCTCTCCCGCAGTTCGAGGTATGCTTCTCGGAGGTCTGCCAATCCGGTGCGTATGCGGTTCCTGGCCCCGATCGGTTCGTTAGACTTTCGATCTCGAAATCGACACGTGTCGAGTGAAATCTCATCCCCGACGAGAATTTGTCCTTTGTAGCGGCCAAACTCGAGCTTGAAATCAACGAGCTTGAGTTGCCGTCGGTCGAAGAACGATTTGAGTACCGCATTAATTTTTGAAGCCGTTCGATTGATGACTTTCAGCTCCTCCGGTGTAGCAAGACCCATCGCAGAGACGTGGAATTCGTTCAGCAGCGGGTTGCCGAGCTGGCGATTCTTCAGATAGTGTTCTATGATCGGATGGGGGAGTTCTTGTCCTTCTCTCAACCCATGGTTTCTGCATAACCGTCCCGCGGAGATATTGCGTACAACAACTTCGAGGGGCATGATCTCCAGTCGCCTGACGAGCATTTCGTTGGCAGAAAGCTTCTTCACAAAATGAGACTGGACATGATATCCGTTCAGATACTCGAAGATGAGCGAGGACAGCTCGTTATTGAGTGCTCCTTTGTCCTTAATCTTCACTCTCCTCTTACCGTTGAAAGCAGGCCCGTCGTCCACGAACTCCTGGATTAACAGGTCGGGAACGTCCGTGCGGTAAAACCGTTTTGCTCTGCCTTCGATGAAGAGACCCTTCTTTGCACAAGCGGTCACCATGTTCTCCATGGTGTCGATGACGCGTTCCCCGTCTGTCGCTCGCTGGATGATTTGTCTCATAAACAACGACCAATGTTAAAAAAAATACCCTAAAAGTCAAGGTGACTCCCAACATCGCATCGACGCCATCAACGTTCGTTCGGCGAAGAAGCAACCTTGATTTTCACGACTGAGTTGACTAGATTGCTAGAGGTCTCTTGAGCTTAAGTCCGATCCGCTTTGCCCCGTGGTGTAATTGGCAACACACTTGACTCTGGATCAAGGTAGTCCAGGTTCGAATCCTGGCGGGGCAGCAGAACAAGGAAGTCAAGTGTATTCCGCCCTCCTGAATAAGCACCGCGTCTTCGGGGGGGCAGGATCCCAGAAAGGGGAGTGCAAAAAGGAAAGGCTGTTCTGCAGCAAAGAACAGCCTTTTTTCGCTACGGGAGTGATTGGAGGAAGGTTAACCTTCGAGGACGTCAACTGCTGAGGAAAGGGCATCTCTCAACTGACCAGCGGCATTCGGAAACACCGCTATACTTTTCCTTTCTCTCTTGTTCTCTCCGCTGAACTTACTTTCAGATATGAGAAGATACTTTTTCCCATTCTTTGATTTCCGGACGTCGACGAAATATGTCGTCTTCCCGGAGCGAACCATATTGCTGAACAGTCGATCCTGGTTGGCCATTGCAGTGTCTCCTTGCTAGAAAATGAAACATGGGTGGATTAGACATCCTGGTTCAATTGATGCGAGGATAAATGGGGTGGTCTGGGTCGAATTCATTTCCCCGGTGTTCGATCTTCCTAACAGCAAGCAGTACCCGAATTGCAAAAAAATGTCGAATTCCGTATATTCCCGTGCGCTGTCATGTTCAGAATAGCTTCGCCGTTGATATGATGTAAGTAAAGTCGACGCGAAGTTGCAACGAAAAAGACTTGACCGGTCGCGGGTATCGTTGACTGATTCGGATTGGGGAGAAGATTAGGGAAGGCAGAACTTGGTTGAGTCCTTGGCGAGCTTATCGTCACGAGATCTTGCCCCGACCGGAGATCGGGGTGGACTACGGCCGCGTTAATGAATATTATGATCAGTATCGGGTCCCGTCTCCAGAGAACTCAGCGTCATCAAGCGGCGGAGTCCGCAAAGCGGCAGCCACTCGCTTCACTGGTGGACCGTTTTGGGAAATGGCGCTATCGTCTAA
>JBHHZW010000233.1:0-4430 GCA_046758305.1 Bacteroidota bacterium
TGTCAAGGACCGAGGAATCCTTTGTTCTAAGATGGAAGCGTTTGTGATCAGAACTCACTAAGGAGTCTTCCACAAAAGTTTCCCCATAGACACCATCCCGCGTCAAATTTTGAAACCGATACACGAGACGTTCACCAGGAGTAACGTACAAAACTGGCGTTAATATTTCTGATGAAAACCGAGGGCCGACACGCAGGGGGATGTCCTTCCGATACTGAAAATTCCGTTCTGGGAGGGAGTCTTGGTGAAGAATGATAAAGGAGAGGTTAGTTCTTACCATTGCACGATCAAGTCCAAATACCGCCAGCGGTGTATTAAATTCCAGCTTCTTGGGGGTCAGAATGCGGAATTCTCTTGGAACTTGGAAGGGGAACCGATGTTCAAGTGATTCATCGACAACCCAATTCCCCGTCAGAACCCCTGGAAAAAGAATCTCTGTTTTTCCTGCACCCACCTTTGCCTTGAAGTTTGTGAAGTTCAGGAAGAATAGCTGCCTGCGCGTTACTAGACTATCGCTGACTTCGAACTGTATGTCCACATCCAGAAGGGAGCAGCGAAGGTCCTCGAGGCGACCTTTCCAGGTGATAAGTGCTCTTCTCTCGGGTTTCGTCAATTTGAATGTCCCCCACCCTAGTGCTCGAACGACGCTGTCAATAGCTGTCGACAATAGACCAAGCGCATTTGCACTCCCGCCTGTCCTTGCGAGATTGGCTAGCTGTGCAACATCATTCGCAATGCCCTGCAGCCTGGGGCTCACAAGCTCCAACCCGCTATCAAATGAGGATGGCGCTTCGCTCCGACTTGGTGAGAGAAGAGTATAAGAGCGATCCCCCTGTTTTCGCCATGCCGGGATCTGTGCCCGCAGACTCTCATAGTTTTCGACCGCTTCCTCGGCGATTTCCCTGTAGGACTTCTTCCAAATCGGATGCCGGAGATCGATATTCATTTGAAACGGTTGCTTTTGTGTCCCCTTGTCCACAAAGATTCTCTGCACTTTCCAAGACAGCATATCCGAACCAACTTTCGTTGTCCCTGCCTGCAAAGAATCTTGTACTGCACGAATCGCATTCAGGAGAAAATCTTGAAGCGTGCTTTGTCTCAGTGTCACCCCGGGTTCGCCGCGTAGATCCCTATTGATAAGAACGACATCAGGACGATACGTCCGGATGACTTCTGTCAGTCCTGCGATGACAGTATCCGGATTCCAGAAGTGCTCCAGTTTGCCTCTGTCGTTCACGATGCCGGCATCGGAAACGTTCAAAAAAAGGGTTTCCCCACCAATGTACGTCATGCTTCGATACGCCTCTTCTTTTCGCCGCGCAGCGAGTCTGAAGGGTGTTTCCCCGTTGAAATCACTCGGCGTGGCTTCCCCATTCGTCATGTAGAGACTAATCACCCGAGCTCCACGTGCCATTCGGAGATAGGCGAGTGTTGGCAGGTCTTCAAAACCTGGTTCGAGGGCAATCGATAAGACAACACTAAGAGTCTGCAGGTCTAGGGCCCGTTGAAAAATGGCAGCCGTTCCGCGCTCAGGAAAGTATGCACTCTCTTGAGCCGAAGTTGACCTTGGCAATCCAAGGAAAAAATAGAAGAGAAAAAGTACGGACAAGCGGGAGGGGATAGTTAAGAATCGATTGAAGGTGGTCACCAGATGCGACAATGAGGTTCGATAAGAGAAACAAAAAGGCTGTCCCAACCTGTCGGGACAGCCTCTCCGCTGGAAGACTTATTTTCTTGTGACTCCTAGAAGCCCAATTTCACAGAGACAACGTTATTGGCGTCGAAGAACTCCACGTCCCGCCATGCATAGTCGATGGTAACGTTGATCCCTGGCGCCATATAGACGATTCCAGCACCAAGAGTGGCGCCATAGATATGGGAGTCATAGTCTACGCCATCAACTGTTATGGTTGAGTTCTCTGCAAAGTTGTATCCGCCTCGGCCGTAGAGTTCTACTCCTTCGGCGGCAAAATAGCCGATCTCGCCGCCAACGTGGTATGTATCCTCCGCCAGGTTGTTACTAGCAAAAACGCCGTTCCCTATACCGATCAATTGCTCCCCAAGGGGGACTTCATAGGCAAGGCCAAGTTCAAGCGAGGAGGGCAGCTGGAAACTGGCCGCGTCAGACTTTAACGGCTGCACGGGACGGCGCCCTGCTGTGGGGAGCGCATCGTGGAAGAGGCCGGGGCCGTCGAAATCCATTTCCGGCCCAATATTCTTTAACGCGACGCCAAACGTCAGTCCTTTGAGGCCGGCGAGCCGGGTATACTGGATACCAACGTCAAACGCAAATCCGCTTGCGCTCACCAGGTCTATCCGTTCAGAGATTAATTTCACCGCTAGGCCGGCGGAAATGGCATCGGTCAGTGCACGAGAGTAGCCCAGGCTCAAAGTGGTATAGCTGGGCGCGTACGTCCGACCTGTCCGCCCCTCTGGATCAGCCTCTGTGGTCAACGGAATGTCTCCGAAGTCCACAAATTTGAAGCTGAATCCAATCGTACCCACGCGACCGAACTTTGCCGCCACGGCCGCGTAGCTAATGTCGACGTCCGCAATGTAGCTCATGAAAGAGAACATTCCTTCAGCGGAAACGGGAATCCTTGAAACTCCCGCGGGGTTCCAGAATAACGCTTCCACCCCTTTCGAGGTAGCTATCCCCGAACTCCCCATGGCAATGTCTCTCGCGCCGACGGGAATCAACAGCTCCGATGCGCCTGCTGTGCCGAGACGCTTGTTTTGTGCATGAACGTGACTCGCAAAAAACGTGAGCACGCAAATCGCAAGCGCGAGATACAAAATGCGTGTTGTCATATCCGTTTTCCTCCTCTTGGATCAGTAGTGGAGCCCCGATGCATCGGGGTGAAACCCGGGAGATTCGCTTTCCAACAAATTAGAAGATCTCAAGGATTTCCTGTTCTTGGATAACGGCCACTTTCAGTATTTTTGTAGCGCCAATATCCGGCATATCGATATGCACGATATACATACCGCTTGCCACGGGGAAGTTGCTTTGGTTATTCAAGTCCCAACGGAGAAATTGCGTATTGTCATCTTTCTCCAATACCCTCACCAGCTGTCCCGCAACGTTGAAGATTCTGACGGTCGCCTTCTGTGGCAAGAAGTTAAAGGTCACAAATCGGATGAACCGGTTTGTCTCCGCAGTATTGAAGGCGTAATACGGGTTCGGGAAGACGCTGATCTTCGTGACGTCTTGGGTCGCTAGAGCCGCATCAAAGCTGGCCTCAGGTACCGTGAGGGAAAAGACGTCTGCCGAAGCGTTCGGTTTTGTGCTGATGAGACGGAATATTGTACCTTCTTCTGGTACGAGTTGATTCGCATTTGCTGGCCATGTTGGATCAGTTACATCTCCTCCATTCCAGTTTATGAGAACTGACCTGGCAATAACCTCCGCGCCATCAAAACCATACGTACCCTCATTAGGCGGCGTCGTCGAAAAATCCAATGAAGCCACGTACGCATCGTATCCTGCCGTACCGGGTGAGAAGTCGGCCGGCTGTCTCCAATAGATCCAAGGTGTATAGGGGTCATTTGTGCCACCTGAACCTGCGTGATCATTAGCTTCGATACTATAGACTAACGGATCGACGTTAACCCCCCCGACAGCCTCAAGCTCCAAGAACCACGGGATCAATCGATAATCATCACTTGGATCATTCGGAGTACTAATGCCGATATTCCACAGTTCGAAAGGCACACTCACAACGAATCCAGTTGTAAATGCCTGTACGGCAAAGCTTCCTCCTGCTGTAAAACGCATTTCCCAATCATACGGGACCAGTCTATCAAAATTGGTACCTCGCATACTCCTCGATAAGAAACTCGCGTAACTACCACGACTACCAGGAACAGTGTCGCCTGTATGAAAAGCCCAATGGCCAGGGCCTACCTGTTGTGCATCTGATGGATTTGCCTCACCAGGTGTAGGAAAGCCTTGGAAATCAAAAGCACCCGGCTCTGGTGGATCGATCGGACCGGCCGCGTTTGCTACAACTTGGAAACTCTTGAAGTCTGGCGGTGCCCCAGTAACCTTAAACTGAAGCCCATCAACGGTAAGATAAGTGTCGTCCCCAGACTGATTTGTCTGGTCCGAAAGCTTCGTCTCACCCGTCGTCACGTCGACAAGATCCCACACTGGGCCTAAGAGGGTATCTTGTCGAAAGGTAACTTCATAGGTATGCCCCGTCAGCTTCGTCGGATCGATAACCAAGGCAATCACCTTCCCGTCGCTCGGGCCCACGTGCGCAGCCTCGAGGGTATCACCGAAAGCTGTCTCGATCGGCACTCCGGGCTTCGGAGATTGGGGTTTTAAGGCCAGGATATTCGGAGGGGATTCGAGACTCAGTGGTGTTGCGCCTGGGTCAGTCGAGACGCTATATGTCGTGACGGCGAAATAATATTCCTGGCCGTTT
>JBHHZW010000234.1:0-4425 GCA_046758305.1 Bacteroidota bacterium
ATTTCGCTGAGCACGCGTCCGTCGACCGTCACCCTGCTCCGCTTCACGCGCTGAATCAGAGCCTTCATCGCTGCGCTTGCATCACTCGTTCGATACCAGCATAGTCTGTGAACGTGTCCATGTTCTTCAACCCTCGCTGCTGGAGAGCTTCCCCTACGTCCTTGGCCTGATTGATCCCAACTTCGAGAAACAGCCAACCACCCGGTGCGAGCAGAGCTTCCGCCAGGTCGGCAATTCGCCGGTGGAAACGGAAGCCATCGTCCTCATCACACGTGGCAATTCTCGGCTCGTATTCGCGAACCTCGGGCATCAGGCGATCGAATTCTTGTTTCGAAATGTACGGCGGGTTCGACACTATCATCTCGACCTTTGCGCGAAACACTTCCTCCAGAGGCGCGAAGAGGTCGAGGACGGCAAACTTCACCCGTCCCTTCAGCTCGTGGAGTACGAGATTTTTCCGCGCGACAGCGATCGCCTTCTCACTGATGTCGAAACTGATCACTTGAGCATTCTCTACATGGTTCGCGATGCTGATTGCGATGTTGCCGCAACCTGTCCCAACATCCAGGATTCTTATTACGCTCCTGTCCTGGTATTTCTGCTTACACTTCTCGATAACTTTCTCGACCAGAATCTCGGTCTCCGGCCGGGGGATCAGCACATCGCGTGTCACGACAAACCGTTGCGATAGAAATTCCGTCTCGCCCCGGATGTATTGTATCGGCTCATGAGCGACCCGACGCTTGAAGAGCTTCTTGAACGTCGAGAGTTCGCTTGGGCTGAGCGGTTTATCAAAATTCGTGTACAGCTGGATGCGACTACAGCCGAGGCCCATCGCTAGCAGGAGTTCAACGTTCAGTCTCGGATTTTCAAACTTTCGCTCGGCGAGATAGTCAGTGCCCCAGTTGAGAAGGTCGAGGATGGTCCACGCGCGCTTTTCTGTTTCCTGCAGTTGCTCCGTCATACGGTAAGGTAAAACCACGGGCAATATAGGGAGGGTGGAACGAAAATGCAAGGCATATTGTCCGGCGTGACGAAGACTCAATCGGCTACAACAATGCCTAGCATGAGCGAGGTCATTGGAAACGGCATAGGTAGTTTCTTTGATTCGACCGACTAGCAATACCTTAGCTGAAGAATATCTTGAGCCCGTGTTTCCCTGAACGGTCAACAGATGGCGGGACGGCTCGGTACCGACCTATGGCCCACCCCAATCCTTATCGCACTTCGCGACATCAAACAATCCCGAGTGCTGATGGAACTCAGAATCAGATCAGCCTTGCTGCGATTCGAACTGATTCTCCAAGATTCTTGCTTCGGTTCCCCCGAGGTAGTCAAGCCTTTGTTTGACGCCGAACCATTTGAGCAGAACTGCATGAATTTCAACAAATTGTCCCCACACCTTGTGTCGGGACTCTTTGGCGCCTGCGCTTTTCTGGCGCAGTTATTTTTTACTCTGGGGCAGAGGTCATCGCCGAGGATCGTTCTGAGGAGCTTTATGCTGGCAAATAGCAACCGGGGGGAAGTTATTCCGCGGCCTTGTTTTGTCTGTTACTATTGTATCTTAATCCCCCACAGGCAAACCCCGCTGGTCTGAGGGAGCTCCCGTCCCGACTCCTTCGGGACGGGACTCCCGAAGGAGAATAGAAGCATAGACTTTTGATCCTTAGAAATCAACTCGGAACTTTTGACAGATCTGGTGGCTACACAACTTGAAAGATGGATGGGCAAGCGTACCGTCGAAAAGACCGATGAAGAGACGAGGAGGCCTCCACGCAGAGCATCTGCGAGTCCCTACTTTTTCCGTCTGCTGGCTGACCTCTTTCGTTTGGATGAAGACGTGGGTTGCCCGCTCACTTTATTCTTCCGCGCTGATGGCTTCCCGGTTTTCTTCTTTTTCGACTTCGATGTGTCCTTCTGCTGAACCTTCGCCAACGCCTCGCTGAGAGATTTCATTTTATCTTCGGAGAATGCCTCCTTGACCTCACGCTGCAACTTCTGCGTTCGTGAAAGGACCTCGAGCAATTTGTCCTCGGTTGCCCCGTCACTCTCCGGCCGGTCCTCCCAGGCCTTCATCAGAGCTTCCATCGTGTCATCGACCTTGCGTCGAATCATATCCCCGAGTCGCTCGGGGGTGAGCTGAATTCGGGCCAGCTTGACCCGCTGACCGGCATAGAAGCCGAACCATTCCGCTTCGACTTCCTTCTCCTCTCGCTCCTCCTCCAACAAATCCCCCTCACCCATACTTTCCTGCTCCGGCATAAACTCAATTCGATCATCCTGCATCAGTATCGACGTGAATTCAGCCAGCGAAGGCATTCGCCAATCATTGTCTTCTGCGATTTGCCGAACCTGCTTCCAGATTTTCCTTACGGGCACAATGACATCCTGGTCTTGCTCGAGAAGGCGCTCCGTCTCCTCCAGAATATGCTCGTACATTGTTTGACCTCCAACAATGGTACATTCCACTCAATCCTGCGATTGCTTTCAGCCTCTCACGATTGTCAAATCCCAGACGCTCCGTCGGGCTCACGAGAATTGCGATTGCTCTGCGAAACTCTCGACGGTCGATGCGTCAGATGACGTTCAGCAAGCCAATGGGTCGTGGAGTCACTCATTTCTGCGCCCCGGCTCCGTTGTCTATCGTGCATAGAAATCCGTTTTCCGGTCAGCGAAGAGGTCGTTGAACTCGTTCAGTTGCTTGTTCACCGAAGTCTCCAGATCCACAGTCGCTGCTGCTTGGCCTGCCTTTGACTCGCTCAAACGGACCACCACCTCTCCCTTCGGCGAGACGACCTGACTCCGTCCGGTATACGTAAACGAATGACCCCCGCGGTCCTCCTTCCCAACACGGTTAGCCGTTGCTGCATAGACGCGATTCTCCAGACATCGCGTGACCATCGCATCCTGGCAGTACGGGAGTACCAAATTGGCCGGATGCGCGATGACCTGCGCTCCTTTGAGAGCCAACGTGCGTGCGCTTTCAGGAAAGAACCAGTCAAAACAGATCATCATGCCGATTCGACCTAGGGGCGTATCAAAAACCTGAAACCCAAGGCCCCCGACGTCGAAAAAGAGTTTCTCGCGATAGTAAAGATGAACCTTCCGATAGACGCCGACCATCAGCCCGTGTCCGACGAGGGCGGAGGAATTGTAGAGTTTTCCGTCCGCTTGTTCAGCAAATCCATACACGACGAAGCAGGAGTGCGCACGCGAAAAATCCGCCACGCGTTCGAACGCTTTGCCACCGTGGGCGAGCTCCGCCAGCGACCATACCTCTTCCCTGGTGACAAAGTTGTAGCCCGTGTTGAACAGCTCCGGCAGCACGAACAGGTCCGCGTCGAGAGGCTCCATAGACCTGAGCGCATCGTCAATGTTCCGCTGAGCATCTCCGAACGTCGGGTTCGTCTGAATCACTGCAATCCTCATTGCGTGGCCTTTAAAGCGTGAGACCGATCAGTGTGTAAGCGATGACCGCAACCATCGCTGCACCCGGTATCGTCAGAATCCACGTGAGCACGATATGTCCGGCAAGACCCCACCTCACGCTCGAGAGCTTTTCCGTGGAACCAACGCCCATGATCGCGGTGGAGATAACATGCGTGGTGCTGATCGGAGCCCCAACTAATGTGTTACCGATGATGACAAGAGCTGATGCAGTCTCCGCACTGAATCCATGAACGGATCGGAGCTTCACCATCTTCATGCCCAGCGTCTTTATCACCTTCCATCCTCCGACGTAGGTACCAAGCCCCATGAAGAGCCCCGACCCAAGCACTACCCACACGGGCACCTCGAAGCTCTGGATAATTCCACCCGCAATCAGTGCAGCGGTTATTACCCCCATCGCATTTTGGGTGTCATTGGCGCCGTGCGAAAGCGCCATGAAGGCTGCAGAAACTACTTGGAACCGACGAAAAAAAATGCTAGCCGCATCCGGACGTGCTCTCCGCGACATCCAGAAGATGGCAGCGAGGAGGAGAAACCCTACGGCAAAGCCTGCAAATGGAGAAACAATCATTGCGATGAGAATTTTTCGGACTCCTGCCGATTGCAGAACGCCGATGCCCTCCGCCGCGACGCCCGCCCCCATCAGACCGCCGACGAGCGAGTGGGTGATACTGATTGGAATGCCGTAATGAGTGCAAAACGCTGCCCACACAATCGCACCGATAAGGGACGATACGATAATGGGAAAATTCATGAAGGAGGGGTCGACGATGCCCTTACCGATGGTCTTCGCGACCTCTGTCGTAATAAATGCGCCGAGTACATTAAACGCAAATGCTAGAAAAACAGCCTGCCGGGGACTGAGCGCACGCGTCGAGACCGTCGTCGCAATCGCGTTCGCGCAGTCGTTCATACCGTTGACGAAGTCGTAGGCCCAAGCAAGTACGATGATAATGAAAATAGGGATAAAGGAAT
>JBHHZW010000235.1:0-4419 GCA_046758305.1 Bacteroidota bacterium
TCTTCTGGACCGCGTCGAGCGGTGATACTTGGCTGGCGTCGAACTTCGCTAACTGCTCAGAATGTCTCATCACGATGTTTCCGGTGAGCTTAGATCGAACCTTGATGTACCGTTGCTGGTAATCGAGTGCAATCGTACGGAGGTCGGTAAAACACCCTTCAGATATGACGAGATGAATCCGATCGTCTATCACGGCTGTCTGCAGCGCCGTTGCTGCGCCCATGGAGAGTCCAAACACCGTCAGTCTCCCTACCTGCAAGTCTCGGCGCTCGTGCAGGAAGTCGATCATGCGGCTCACGTCGTGCTTCTCGTGGTATCCGTACGTGCAGTACTCGCCTCCGCTTTCCCCATGACGCCGCATATCGGGCAGGAGGACATGAAACCCGTGTTCGTGAAACAATTTCGCGCGCCCGATGCCTGAGATCCTGTTATCCCCGACGCCGTGGATGTAGATGACGGTACCTCGAGGCCGTGAGTCTGCTCTGATGAGCCAACAGTGAAGCGTGTGGCCATCCGCAGTCGCAATGGCGACGTCTTCCTGTGGGAGGCCTGCCTCCCGCGGTGTGAGCCAGGGGTACTTCTGCCGGTAAGAATTCGGGCTTTGTCGGAGCGGTTTCAGGAGGATTGACGGTCCGATGTTGTATATCACGAGATACGCAGTGAACAAAAAGAGGACGGAGACGCTAAGGAGTAGGATGAGAAGCGTCATGTGATCGGGTGTTCATCGTGGAAGCAGATGGCGACGTCACTTCGATATATACAGAAATTCCCGAGGAGAAGCAAGTAATGGAACATCCGCGGAGCTTCCATACACCACAAAGCGCTCAGAGACGATACGCGTGGAGCAGATGGTTGAAACCTAACGGGGGAATATCTCTGTACACGAACCCACGATCGCCTTCATCGGTTCAACGTGGCGTGAAGCACCTCCATCGTTTGATCGATCTCCTCGATCGTGTTATAAAAGTGCGGTGAGATGCGAATGCATTCTTCCCGGAATGAAACCTGAATATTGTTCACTTTGAGGGTCTCGAACAGTCTCGGACCGTCCGAGACACGGGAGGTCACGATACCAGCTCGAGCGTGTGGGTCATCAGGAGTTATGATCGGTAGGTCCGGCCACCGGACTCGTTCGATGAGGTGCTGCGTCACTGAGCGAACGTGCGCCTCAATGTCTACGATGCCGACATCAAAGAGTGTGGAGACCGAGGCGTGGAGGCCGGTGACGCCGAGGAAGTTCGATATTTGATGAGTGATTCCTGTGCAATGGAAAATGTTTCTGCGATCGCCAGTCGTGAGCTCCGGTAGAGTGGAGAGGGACCTGATTGATTCTCCAGCTGAATCCTCGTATATTCTCGGACAGTTTTGCATGAAATTTCCTGCCCGCATAGCGCTCGTTCATGACTGGCTCAACGGCATGCGCGGTGGCGAGAAGTGTCTGGAAGCATTGTGCGAACTTTTTCCGACCGCAACGCTGTTCTCACTCCTCCACCGGGAAGGCTCCACGAGCCACGCCATTGAGCGGATGCATATCGCAACCTCATTCGTGCAGAGGCTTCCGTATTCGGATTCCCTGTACCGGTACTATTTACCCCTCTTTCCGGCGGCGATCGAACAGTTTGACCTCCGTTCCTTTGATCTAGTGATCTCCTCAAGCCACTGTGTCGCCAAGGGAGCTGTACCGCGGCCAGATGCGCTGCACGTCTGTTACTGTCACACACCGATGCGGTATGTCTGGGACCAGTACGAACTCTATTTTGGCAAGGGGCGAGCGGGGCGGTTCATCCGTCTGACTGGTCCTGTTTTTGCGAATTATCTCCGGACGTGGGATGTGGCAGGTTCGAGTCGGGTCGATGAATTCATTGCGAACTCGAATCATGTTCGGTTCCGGATCAAACGCTACTATCGTCGTGATTCCACGGTGATTTACCCCCCGGTGGACGTTTCAACGTTCCGCATTTCAGAAAAAGATGAAGGTTATTTCATGATTGTTTCTGCCTTAGTGTCGTACAAGCGGATCGACCTTGCGATCGAGGCATTCAATCGGACATCGGAGCGGCTGGTCATCGTCGGAAGCGGACCGGATGAACGCAGACTCAAAGCGCTTGCGGGTAAGAACATCGAATTCGCTGGGTGGGCAACTCCCGCCGAACTTAGAGGGTACTACGAAAACTGCCGCGCGCTCATCTTTCCGGGCGAAGAAGACTTCGGCATCACTGCGGTAGAAGCACAAGCGTGTGGGAAGCCAGTGATAGGGTATGCGCGCGGCGGCGTCTTGGAGACAGTTGTCGGAACGGGAGGTCGGAAAACTGGACTGTTCTTCGATGAGCCGAGCACAGAAAGCTTGCTCCGCGTGTTGAAGGAGTTTCGACGCGAGGACTTTAGACCGACTGTTCTCCGTCGAAATGCCGAGCGATTTGCACGTCCGGTTTTTACCGGCCGTATCACGACGTTTCTTCAAAAAAAGTGGTCGGCACATGTGCGGAAACGTGGCTAGCCCATTGAAAGTTCGTTGACATTTTGGATTTAAGTCGTTATATTTTGGTTTGAATTTGTTAGAGCGTGTGTTGAGACTCAGCCATGCCTGCCGGGAACGTTCATCATAAGAAGCAGCTCAAATCGTATTCCGTTGTCCTGTTTCCGAAAGGGGAGACGGGAAAGACGAGAAGCTTTACACTTAGTCCTCTCTCCATCGCTTTGACTATTGTTGCGGTCGTGGCGCTGGTGTCGGGCAGTATCTTGGCGCTTCTGATCTATACTCCGGTGGGTGGTTATGTTCCGATATCGAACCCAGAATTGGAGAACCGATACGGTAAGCAAATCGTTGCCCTGCAACAGCGCGTGAATATGCTCGCAGAGGACATGTTCACGTTGCGGGAGTACAATCTCACACTGCGCAAGGCACTCGGGGAGGAGTTGTCCGATACAGCGGCGGCGCGAGCAAAACGACCCGTCGACTACGCTGCGTCGATCGTTTCAGAGCCGAATCCTCTAATTTTTTCCGAGCTGGTTGGCGAGGAACTACAGTGGATAGATCCTACGGAGTCGAGCGCCGAGGGAAAGCCTTTCCGGCTGGCTTCTCGAACGCCCGATGAGTCCAGTTTGCTGTACCTGCCGATTTCTTTTCCAGTCATGGGGTACATAACGCGTGGCTTCGATGCCTCAGGCCGACACTTTGGAATTGACATTGCCGGCAAGAAGGGCTCGCCCGTCAGCGCGGTAGCGGGCGGCAACATCATCTTTTCCGGATGGACCTACGACGACGGACAGATGGTGATTATCTCACATGCCGGTGGGTATTTGACCTTCTATAAACATAATCAGATGTTGCTCGAATCTGTGGGAAGTCGGGTGAAGCGTGGCGAGCCGATTGCCTTGCTCGGAAATTCCGGGAAAGCGAGTCTCGGTCCACACCTCCACTTTGAAGTGTGGAAAAACAGCATCCCCATCGATCCGAGTGAATTCCTTCTGCTATCGTATGGGTACTAACCTCGAGGAGAAACAACAGTGGGCGGAAAGACGGATACTGTAAAAGAATTGAACATCCTCGGTGCGGGAACAGTTATGGAAGGGAAATTGATGAGCCAGGGAAGTATCCGCATCGACGGGAAGTTGACCGGAGACGTCTCCTCCGCGGAGAATGTTGCCGTGGGTTCGACGGCTGAAATCGAGGGGATGGTCAGTGGAAAGAATATTACCATCGGTGGCAAGGTGAGGGGGAAGGTAAACGCTTCCGAGAAACTCGTGTTCGAAGGAAACGCGGTTGTCCGGGGTGACGTCCGGTCTTCGAAATTGGTCATCGACGAAGGGGCTTTATTTGACGGGAAATGCACGATGACGGACTCGCTGCCGTCTCACTCGTGAGAACGGGTATAGGCTATGGATGCACCCTGACGACGAGAGATCTACGCCTGGCAAACTTGGGAGCGTCGCGAAAGCGTACCGTGAAGTTGGACCCTACCTAGGGTTAGGACTGCAACTGGCAGTAACAATCGTTTTCTTTTTCCTCGTCGGGAAATGGCTGGACGGCGTATTCTCGACGACACCAATCTTGATGGTCGTCGGAGGATTCGTCGGTGCCGTAGTTGGTTTGTACAGTTTTCTCAAAACCGTGATCTCGTTGAACAAGAAACAAGCGGAGCGACGGAAGGCCGATTCTGAGCGATCGGGGGATCGCGCGACCTCGCTGGATCGAAGAGAGTAAGGCCTGGGTGACAAGTGGAGCAAGATGAAATCCGAGATGAAATTCCCAAGACAAATCCTTCTTGCAACGCTTGCTGTGGCGCTTCTCGCATCGTATCCGATGTACCTCTGGGCGGATGGTGAGGTGGTGGTGGGAGTGGTCACCGGAGGGCTCATCAGTCTCGTCAACGTACTCATCGGGTACGTCTCGGTGGAGTTCGCGGTCAAGAAGTCCAA
>JBHHZW010000236.1:0-4419 GCA_046758305.1 Bacteroidota bacterium
TTCTACCTACCTTGATCGATAAAACCAAGACGAGACGGGAGGAGAGTGCCAGCATGCGCAAGCATAGGACGGTATCCCGATGGGCAAGAGGGCCAAAGTGGGCAAGAGCTAAGAAAAGACGAGCAAGAAGCAGGGTGACGTTTAGCAGCATGAGGAAAAGTAAGAAGTCAGACGTTTCTCAGTCTGGTGCCGCGATTCGTGGATAGAGAGATATGCCGCCGTTCACGAAAGAAGATGCGCATAAGCGCAACAAAGCCACCCGAGATTCAGACCATTTGGCCGATGTCTGGGTCGGTGCTGCCAACAGCTCGTATGACAGTTGCATAGACGAGGGCAGGACAGCCAAATTCTGTGAAGGGCGAGCATTCAGAATTGCCAACAGTGCTGTAGGCGAGGAGCAGGACAAACACAAAGGAACGGAGGGGATGGCTATGTCCGACCTGATCAACAATTTCTTCTTTGTCCGACTGGGCGATAGCCCGATTCAGGCGGGCAAATTGGGCAAACCGTATGTCGGATTGATGAAGGGCGTATTCCGTGCATCAACAGGTATTGTCCCAGTGGACGAACAGTTGCTTACCGATCTTCATACCGTCTATCAGACCGAAGGCCGGGAAGTCCCAATGGCAGTCGAGCACAAGGAGGGGCCAGCCCCCGGGCATATTGTCGATACATTCCTGGGCGAAGTGCTTTGGGATGGCGATGACATCCCCGCGCTGTATTTGATCCCTGAATGGAACAATTTGGGCGAATGGTTGGTCAACAACAAGATTTATCGGTTTACCTCGATCTCGTTCGAGCGTAAGTCCAGACGGACACGTGAGGATTCGTTGACCAATTATCCAGCCATGCCACAATCCCCGCTGCCTGCAGTTGAAATGCATGATGGATTCTACACGCTCTCAGATCAAGAGCAAGATGTCAACCCCCGCACCCAACTTCTTGAGCACCTAGAGTTGGATCCCAACACGATTGACCTCAATGCGATCCGGCCTGTGTTTAACAAGATCCGCACATGGGGTGGACTTAGGCATTACACAGGACTGACAGATGGCCAGATGGATGGACTTGCTGAGATCTTGTTCGGTGATGATACCCCCGAACCACCTGTTGAGGAAGCCCCACCGTCTGCTAAGAAGAAGTTTAAGCTATCTCCGCTGCGGAGGGCAAGGGGGGTAGCTACGCCGTCTGTGAGCAAGGCTGAAGAGACACCCCCACAAGAACCGCCCGGGCTTTCTGATGAGGAGCTCAAGGCTATCGGGGAAGTATTGTTGGAGGATGAAGCGTTGTTTGTGGAAGGCAACGGCACAACATACGAATTTGAGAACAACGAGGAGGTGCAAGGTACCATGCAGATCGACACGGCCAAAATGACTTCTACCGACAAGGAGAAGCTCATCAAAATGTTCATGCCAGAGATCCAGGAAAAGCTCGCATCCGAACAAAAGGCACAGACCAAGGCGCGCAAGGACTTAATCAAGGAGGTTTGGCCCGAGGTTGAGGCCAAAGTCCGCGAAGAGTCCGAGTGGGAAGAGAAAGTCAGAGCGTTCGCCGATCAGATCGCCAACAAGGATGCGGTGGAGTTTGCTGGTCCAAATGGCGCGGTACTTCGCGCGTCGCTGGCCGCGCCCGCAGACAGAATCGTCAAGTTGGTCATGAGTCTGAAAAGAGAGCAAGCGACCGAGCTTTTCGATCTCCTGACCGGATTTGTGCAGCTCACTGAATTGAATCAGTTGGGCAGCCGAAACGATGGCAAGATCGTGGCTGAGGGCAAGGAAAATCCCACCGAACGATTCCGGGCTAAGATTCGTGAGGTCAAGGAGGAACGAAAACTCGACTGGAACGAAGCGCAGCTTGCGGTTGAGCGAGAGGATCCTGACCTTGCAGAAGAGCATCTGGCTTACATGCGCAGAGGACGGGAATAGGAGGTGAATGACCGTGGCAGTTTCTCACGATGGACTTGATGTCTCTTTGGAGGCAGCTGCCGACCTTTCTTCGCTTCAGTATTGTTTCGTGAAATTGGACACAAGCGGGAAAGCGGCTGCGCCTGGAGCAAACGACCGGGATACCATCGGTGTCCTGCAAAACGACGATGCAGATGCGGCGGGCAAAGCTGCAGTGGTCAGGGTGAATGGAACAACCAAATTGATTGCCAATGAAGCCATCAACGAGGGTAGTTTCCTGACACCTGTCGTGACTACTGGGAAAGCTGAGAATGTCGATGCGGCAAACGAGGCAGCGACGGCGAAGGCCATCAGTGCCGCAACCGCCCAGAACGATGTGATTAGTGCATTAATTATTCCGGGTGGTCTGCCGCACGCAACAGGAACCGCGTAGAATTGCGAGGTCGGGACGGGATTACATTAGAGGAGGTGCAAGATGCCTCAACCGGGCAAATCAGCTGTTCACGATGATAAGATTCTGACGAATTACTCGCTTCAGTACTCCAATGAGATGCGAGCGTTCGTCGCGGCCGCAGGTGCGCCGCCAGTCAGGGTGAACAAAGAATCTGACAAATACTTCACCTTCGCTAAAGCATATTGGTTGCGTGATCCTGGACCGAATACGATTCGAGGCCCGGGTTCTGGCTACGCCAGGAGTGGATATGCGCTCAGTACAGCGACCTACTCTGTCGACCAATATGCCTTGGAGAAGCCGATTGATGACCGAACTCGTGGGAACACTGACCGGCCGTTGGATCCGGATCGGAACGCAACGCAGTTCCTGGTCGAGCAACTTCTGATCAGAATGGAGGTTATGTACGGCGCGGCTGCGTTTGCGACATCGATTTGGGCCACTGATGGCACAGTATCAAATAAGTGGAGTGACTACACCAACGGTGATCCTTCAAAGGACGTAGAAACTGCCAAGGACACCATCCGCAAGTCCACTGGACGCGACCCAAATACCATAATCATTGGTGCGCTCACCTGGAGACGACTCAAGTTCCATCCGGATCTGTTGGGTGCGTTCCAGTATGTTGAGCGTGCATTGCTGACTCAAGCAATGGTCGCAGAGTATTTTGAGGTGGATCGATTCTTCGTGGCCCGCGCAGTATACAACTCTGCGAATGAGGGAGCGACCGCGTCGATGGGGTACATCTTAAACGATGACGCATTCTGGATGGGTTACGTTGATCCAAACGCGGGGATTGAATCTCCGACCGCCATGAAGATGTTTAACACACAAGGCACCGTTGCCGATAACATCTTGGCACCGGAAATCTTCCGCTATCGGCAAGACGAGATCGATTCTGACATCATCCGGGCCAGTTTCACATTCGACATCAAGATTGTTGGAACCGACTTAGGGTACTTCATCGCGGACGTGGCTGATTAGTGCGAGGCACTAAAAACCAAGATCAAGGGGGCTTCGCATGAGTGTATGGAGGGTCCGATACAAATTCTATTACCCGGATCCTGAGACTGGTGAGAGACGACTGTGGCGGTATGGCGAACTCTGGGAACCGCAGAAGCTAAAAGCTGATGATCGGATTCTTAGATTCAACGTCTACCGCCAGCCAGTCGAGGGACCGACCCAGAACCAGGAACTGCAACAGCGACTGGCAGAAAAGCGGGGGTTCATTGAGCCAGAGCCTGAAGTCGAACCTGAACCACCGACCGCTGCGGGGATTCTGGGAGCGTTTAAGCGGACACCCCCCCAAGTATTTGACACGATCTCCGAAGCGACTGAAGCCAATCATGATATTAACGCGACTGATTCAGGTGTAGCCTTAGCCAATCGACATGGCTTGAACCTCAACTGGTATGCGGACAAGGGATCCGGGAAGGGTGGCCGTATCTATCTGTCAGATGTGCGCCAATGGATCTCAGAGAACGAGCTGGCCCCGTTGGGGGGTGAATGACGTGGGATTCGGTCGATGGAATTCTGAGCTCCAGGAGGACGAAACCGCAAACGATAGCGACAAGACGTTTACAGTCGACTCAGACGAGGAATGGCGCGTGAAGTCCATTTATGTTGAACTCGTCACGACTGCGACAACAGGAGACCGACAGCTTGTTGTTGAATACCAGGATGCCGCTGCCGATGTGATCGCCGAGGTTCGTGCTGGAGCAGTTCAGGCTCCGAGCCTGACACGCAAGTATCTGTTTGCGGTGGGTGCAATCGATCTTACATCGTTTAGGGACACAGACTTTTTGATGACACCACTCCCTGAGATCATGATGACAGAAGGGTTTAAGATCCGGATTTACGATATCAAAGCGAAAGACGCAGCCGCAGATGATATGGAAGTCCACATGATGGTCGAGCGAATCCCATCGAAGCGATAGCATGAGACGGCTTCTTGTCAGATACAAGCGATGGCGGTTGAGACGCACACTCGATCGCGTGTCTAGATTACTAAATAGCCGATTCACCCAGGAGCATTACAAGCTCTATCAGAACAACCGCAACCCG
>JBHHZW010000237.1:0-4391 GCA_046758305.1 Bacteroidota bacterium
TGCTTTTTCTGTAGTCTTACGCACGGTGAGGCCCATGGACCAGTAGGTTCAAGCGATCAATAACAGAATTTAAGGAATTTCGCGGCGATTGTCAACAAAACTCCATTTAGCTCTTCATCGAGCAGAATCTAATACATTCTGGGGAGAAAGGAGAACAAGGAGGGAATATCTCTTTGGAATAGACAGGGGATTTCACCACAATGCCTTCAGGATCACCATGGTGATGTCGTCCGACTGTGACGTACCCCTGGTAAACTCTCGAATCTCTTCCTGGATTTTCTCCATCAAGACCGTCGGACGGTCTGCCCGGTGCTCGTGTAACAATCGCTCGAGACGTTTCTCGGCAAATTCTTTTCCTTCAACATTCATGGCTTCTGTGATTCCGTCGGTGTACATCACCACTGCGTCGCCCGACTGGAACTGTACATATCCCTCCTCGTAGGGAACGAACGCTTTCATCACCCCGAGGATCATCCCGCCGATGTCGAGTTTTTCCAAGGAACCACCAGACCGGAGGAGATACGGCGGATTATGTCCTGCATTAACGAAGTGCAGCGTGCGAGCCTCGGAGTCCAGAAGACCCCAGAACATCGTGATGAATTTATCTGGTCCAGTACTGTCGAAGATCAGGTCATTCACGCGCTTCGTGAGCTCCGACAGCGAAAGACCGAGGGGAACAAGGGCACGAATCGAGGCCTGAAGGTTGGCCATCAAGAGCGATGCAGGTGTACCTTTCCCCGAAACGTCGGCGATTGCAAGGACAATCTTGGAATTGTCGAGCGGTATGACATCATAGTAATCGCCGCCGACTTGCTTCGAAGAAATATTCATCGCAGTGATTTCGAATCCTTCGATATCCGGCAGCGTCGCGGGCAAGAGATTTTTCTGAATCTCCCGAGCAATGAGGAGTTCCTCCTCAAGCCGTTGCTTTTCCAAAGCTTCCTGGAACAACCGCGCATTCTCGAGAGATATGATTGCGAGGTTCCCGAGCGAGTACAGAAACTCCAAATCCGCCTTCGTGTACTCCTCACCGCTCACCTTACCACCGAGACCAATAACGCCCTTCGATTCGTTCTGAACCTGCATCGGCACGATGGCCTGTATGCCCATTTGTTCTAGCTGGCCTCTCAAGGCCGCGTCTCTCTTCGAAAGGTCCGGGAGGGTTACGGGACCGGGGATTGACAAAATCTTTTCCCCTGGGATTCGGCGCTGCACTTCAAGCGGAAGTCGCGATCCGACGATCCGCAGCCCATCTTCGCCTTTCAGACCGACGAAATATCGGCCTACGCCGACTTGACCGAGCAGAGCAAACGTCAAGAGTCGGGTGAGGCTCTGCTCATCCATGACGGCGTTGAATTCCTTACTCAGTTCAAAGAGGGTGTTCAGTTCCTGGATTCTCCGGTCCAACATCCTATTGACCTGCCGAAGCTCCTCGATGAAGAGTCCCTTCTCGACTGCTGTCGCGGAAATATTCACAAGAGACTCCAGGAAGGCTATTTCCTTCTTCGTAAACTTCCGTTTTGAGATTCGTTCACCGAACCCGACAAAACCCACGCATCGATCCCGTGCGCTCAATGGAATGAGTACCTTAATTCCAAACTTGAGAAAAAACCATGCCCACGGATGAGCCGACCGACTCAGATTCTGCAGGTAGAAAAATCGTCTCGGGACTCTCTGGACACGGATCTCTGTACCCACCGACTCCGCCGGCAAGCCTTTCACGGTCTGAACACGGTACTTGTCGTCTTCCTGACGCAGGGCGACAATCCCTCTCGTGCACATGACTTTTCCCATGACTGTCAAGAGCACGTGACCGAGGATGAAATCAAGGTCCAGCGAGGAGTTAATCACCCTGCTAAATTCAAAAAGGGCGGTTAATTCGAAGCGACTTTCGTGCTCTTCGCGGTGACTTAGGGGAGTCTTCGAGGATACATGTTTCATAGGCGGACAAGCGCAGGATCGCCTGCCTAACTTCCCTGATGGAGGAATTTGATGAGTCGGACTTCGTTCTTCTTTCCCGGTTTGATCGAATATTCAACCTTGTCCACGAGCGACTTCATTAGGTACATTCCGAATCCGCGCCGATTGTACTGCTTCAGGTATTCCTTCATGTTTGCAATCTTCACGCGTTCAGGGTTAAAATGGCGACCCTTGTCTGTAATCACGACCTCGAATTTTCCGTCCCGCATCAGGATCGCGATGTTGATATGTTGGTCGGTAGCAAATCTGTACGCATGCTTGATGACGTTCGTGCATGCTTCATCCACTGCGAGGGCAATGTTACTGACCTCCTCATTGCTGAATCCAAACTTCCGGGCTGCGTCAGAGATGAAATTTCGCACGAAGATCAGCCGGTCTGTTCGGCTTTCGATCTTCAACTCTAGTTTGTCCGAGCTATGATTCGGCATTCGTGGCACGGTGCGATTGATCTTCCCGCGAATCAGCTTTCCAAGCGTCGCGTCTTCGAACCTGCGTTATACTTTTCGAGTGCTTCCCGCTCATCCTTGAAAATCTCATAGAGAATGGGGAACCCAAGCAAGTCGAAGACGTTGTACACCTTCGAGGACATGTTCGACAACTTGATGTCCCCTTTGTTCCTTCTTACATCCTCGATGAACGCCATAAAGACACCGAGTCCTGCACTGCTAATGTAGGAAAGGCCCTTGCAGTTGACGAGGATGTTATACTTTTTATCGTCGACAAGCTTTTGCAGCGCTAGCTCCAATTCCGGAGCTGTGTGTGCGTCCAAGTAGCCTTTCAGCTCCAAGACGTTTACACGCCCGAGCTCTCGATGGTTGATTCTAAAATCGCTCATAAGCATATTCCCTTCCGCAGATGTGTAGCAAGCTCTTGTTGTTCAATTGAGACGGAACGAATCAATTTCAGACTCTTGATCAACATCGTGTTCACTTCAACCACTTCAGAATGACTAGCGTGATATCGTCTTCGACGACGTCATTACCCAGAAAGCTATAGATTTCGCCGAGTACGTGTTCCTTTATGTCCACCGCTGATTTTTCACGCGCTTCCCGAACAACCCGGAGAAGTCGGTCGTAACCAAATTCTTCTCCAGCCTTATTCCGTGCCTCGGTGATGCCGTCCGTATAGAATACACAAACGTCGTTGCTTCTTAAAAGGATTCGCACCTCCTCGGTCACCTCCTCGAGGATCAATCCATCGCTCAATCCCAACCCAAGCCCAACAGGCTTCACGTACTCGACTGTTTCTCCCGAAAGATACAGCACCGGACAATGGCCCGCACGGGAAAGAATCAGTTCACCGGTCTCCGCATCCAGAATCGAGTACACCAGGCTGACAAAAGACTTGCGGTCGATATTCTCCCGCAGTGCGGAATTCGCTCTAACTAAGAACTCTTTTGGAGAGCCGCAAGTCTTGCTGAGGGATTGGAATATCCCCTTCACTTCAGCCATGTAGAAAGCGGCTGAGACGCCCTTACCCGAGACGTCCCCCACGACGATTCCGAGTCGTCTATGGTCCAGTTGGACGAAGTCATAGTAGTCTCCCCCCACTTCAAACGCCGGTGAAGAAATCGCGGTCAGGTCGACTCCCTCGATGACTGGCAAGGTCTGCGGGAGAAGTTTTTTCTGCATCTCCTGTGCCACCATCATTTCCTGATACAGGCGTTCTCTCACAAGCGATTCCTTGATCAGCCGGGAGTTCTCGATGGCGATCGTTGCCTGATCTGCGAAGGCGGAGACCACGTTTATGTCATCTTTATCGAAGCCATGCGCGATATCCTTCGTAACGTAGAGGACGCCGATGATTTCAGTGTGAGATACCAGGGGAACGATAAGGAGTGACCGGATCCGTGTTTTCAATGGTTTGAGCTGTTTGAGCCTTCGATCCTTTGCCACGTCATCGATCACGAGAATCTTTTGATGGTCAAGCATCAAATCCCGTAGCGTCGGACTCTCAACGGAATTCAACGCTGTGATCTGCTCCTGGGAGATGTTCTGCGTAGCAGCGATTTCCATGACCCACGGTCGGTCGCCGCGATCCTGTGTAGTTGGCAAGGTCGACTTTGGCTTCTCCATTAGCTCAAGCCACGCGCTCTTCGCCTCCAAGACCTCGAGTGTCATTCTCGTGACCGTTCCGACGAGTTCGTCGAAGTCAAAGACTTGCTTGACCAGTCGGCTCAGGTTCTGGAGCGAGGCGAATTCAGTCATCTTGCGATCGAACGCTTCTGCAGTCGGGAGATGAAATAATGTGCTGACGAATGTCATCCCGATGTAGAGGGTCCCAAAGATTCCCATCATGAGCACAAATTCTCTCAACCCGGTGCTGTAATACAAGAGCGATTGGTTTAGGAGCGTCATCTGGGATACCTGGACATCGAAGAATCCGAACGTCAGCAGAGCAAGAAATCCATA
>JBHHZW010000238.1:0-4368 GCA_046758305.1 Bacteroidota bacterium
ACCGATCAGGAAGTCGCAAAGATCCGCTCCCTCATCACGTCCGAGTACAAAGTCGAGGGTGCCCTCCGGACAGAGGTGCAGATGAACATCAAGCGCCTGATGGACATCGGCTCGTACCGGGGATTCCGTCACCGAAGGGGTCTTCCTGTGCGTGGACAGCGCACGCGAACGAACGCGCGAACGCGAAAAGGAAGGCGGAAGACAGTGGCTGGGAAGAAGAGGGTGCTAGCGAAGAAGTAATCGAGATCGGCATCCCGAAACGTCGGGAAGCGCAAAAATCTATCGAATATTTAGAACGAGGAGGAATCACAGGTGGCAAAGGCGACAGGAGCCACGAAAAAGAAAAAGATCCAGGTGGAAACAATGGGCAAAGTCCACATCAGAGCCACCTTCAACAACGTGATCATCACGATTACAGATGTGTACGGGAATACCATCAGCTGGGCGTCGGCTGGAAAGATGGGGTTTAAAGGCTCACGGAAAAACACGCCCTTCGCGGCACAAGTGTCAGCCAGTGCTGCTGCGAGGGAGGCTTACGACCTCGGACTCCGCAAGGTGGATGTGTTTGTGAAAGGACCGGGGTCGGGTCGCGAAGCGGCCATTCGATCGCTTCAGACAGCTGGTTTGGAAATTACGAGCATTCGCGACATCACGCCGATCCCGCACAACGGCTGCCGACCACCGAAGAGACGAAGAGTGTAACAACGATAACCGAAAGGGGGAGTCATTCAATCATTGAATAGAAGTTTTGCCTTCGGAGTGCAATAGAGATGGGTCGTAACATTGAAGCCAGCTGTCGGTTGTGCCGTCGCGAGCGGCAGAAGCTCTTCCTGAAGGGAACGAAGTGCTTCACGGAGAAGTGTCCGGTCGAGCGCCGCGGGTATCCGCCGGGACAACATGGTCAGTCTCGTCGTTCAAAGATTTCAGGATACGGCGTCCAGCTGCGCGAAAAACAGAAAGTGAAGCGCATGTACGGGCTGATGGAGGGACAGTTCCGCAACTATTTCGATGAGGCCTTGAAGCGGACGGGCAGGACCGGCGAAACGCTCGTCAGGTTTCTGGAGCGCCGGCTCGACAACGTCGTCTATCGTCTGGGCTTTGCGCCATCGCGGAAGGCCGCTCGCCAGCTGGTCCGTCACCGGCACTTCACCGTCAATCAGCGAACGGTGGATATTCCTTCCTACCTTTGCAAGCCGGGAGATCTCATTCAGGTCCGCGACCACAGCCGAAAGTTGGAAATCATCCATTCTTCGATGAAGCGGGTGAGGGATAGTGCGTTACTTCCATGGTTACAGCTGGATAAAGCGACGATGGTCGGGACGTTCCTGAACGTGCCCGAACGCGCTGACATCCCCCTCAACGCCAACGAGAACCTCATCGTCGAATTATACTCAAAGTAATCGATACCCTTGTGATGATCCATTGTCCCTCGCACGGCGGGGGAGGAAGGTGAGAAGATGTTGACTGCCAATTTTCAAATGCCCGAGAAGATTGAGCTTGATGAGGCAAGTTATTCGAATACGTTCGGTCGCTTTATCATTCAGCCTCTCGAGCGCGGCTTCGCCGTTACTCTCGGCAATGCATTTCGACGGGTCTTGCTGTCATCTCTGTCGGGCACCGCGATTACCGCGATCAAGATAGATAGCGTTCAACATGAGTTTACTTCGGTCGGTGGAGTCGTTGAAGATGTGTCGGATTTCGTCTTGAATTTGAAGCAAGTCCGACTCAAGCAGTTGAACAAGAAAGCTACGAAAATCACGGTACCGTTGAAAGGTCCGAAAGATTTCGCCGCGGGTGACATCCAGAAATACACAACGGACTTTGAGGTCCTGAACCCGGAGCAGCACATCGCAACGTTGAACGAGGAGGCGGAATTTGAGCTCGAGCTTCGTGTCGGCCGCGGGATAGGATATCTTCCATCGGAAGAAAACAAGTCGGCTGATCAGGCTGTCGGTGTCATCACGATCGATGCGATCTTCACGCCGATCAACAATGTGCGCTACTTTGTCGAAAGCACGCGTGTTGGTCAGAAGACGGACTACGAAAAACTCATCCTCGAGATCGAAACTAATGGGTCTCTGACTCCAGATGATGCACTCGCACAGGCAGGAAAGATTCTTCGAGATCATATCCAGCTGTTCATCAACTTTGACGTGGAGCCCGAAACAGAGAAAGAAATCTCTGAGCAGGATTCAGAAGTGGCGCGCATCCGGAAGGTACTCCGGATGCCGGTGGATGAACTGGAGTTATCCGTTCGGTCCCATAACTGTCTGCGGGCGGCGAACATTAAGACGATCGCGGACCTCGTGAGGCGTGAAGAGTCCGACCTCCTGAAGTTTCGAAACTTCGGCCGCAAGTCCCTGGCGGAACTTTCCACGATCATCGAAGAATTCGGACTTTCCTTTGGGATGGATGTCGAGAAATACTTAAAGGACGGCAACGAATAAGAGCAGCCAAGAGCACGTCCCGGGCAAACAGAAGCCGGCCGCCAGGTTGAGTCCGAGGGCTGGCACTACGGAGCGTCCATGCGCCATCGGAAAAAAGGAAGAAAGCTGAAACGCACAGCGAGTCATCGGAAAGCCTTGCTCGCAGCGTTGAGCGTTTCGCTCTTGAAACACAAGAAGATTCGAACGACTGTTGCGAAGGCGAAGGAAACGCGCCGTGTCGTAGAAAAACTCATCACGAGAGCAAAAAACACCTACAGCCGTGAGCAGGAGGGTAATCCGAAGGACATTCATGCGCGACGCCAAGTGTTCCGATTTCTCCGCGACCGTGACGCTGTTAAAGCACTTTTTGCGGATATCGCCGCGAAAGTATCCAACAGGCCAGGGGGCTACACGCGCGTCGTCAAGCTGGGACAACGGTACGGTGATGGCGCAGAACTCGCAGTGGTCCAGCTAGTCGATTACAGTGTCAGTGAACCTGCTGCTGCCAAGAAAACTGAGAAAGAAAAGAAGAAGTCGAAGAAGGAAAAGCCCAAGTCGAAAGAGGGTGGGGGACAGAAGCAGAGGGGGAAGGAGGACGCAAAAGGGGCGGCGAGCGGCGGGTCCTGAATGTCGCGCCTCTCCGAGGCCGTAGGCGGACGAGAAAGCAATTTCGAAACGCGGATCAAAAGTCACCTTATGCCGCTCCCAACAGCCCGTGCCGCTTTGCGTGACGGACTGTTGGGACACTCGAAAGTCATCCAATTTCAGGAGTATGTTGTCCTCCCAACGTTTCACCCAAGCGGGGGCACCCGATGGGTCGGGCGGGTCGGCTGATGGCTTGAGTGAGCGTGGTTTTCGTTCGCGTTTCCTGGTTTGAGGAGTCAATCTACAGCGGACGGGGCGAGATCTGCCCTGATGGCGATGGGGACAACATTTTCTCCATTTTCGTTCCCTCGAATCGTATGAAAATCAACACCGCAGAGTTTGTTCAAAGTGTCGCTGATTTGGCACACCTCCCGATGGACCACAAACCGGAAATCGTTTTCCTCGGCCGGTCAAACGTTGGGAAATCAACCCTGATCAACCGTCTTACAGGGAGTAGTGATCTGGCGCGGTCGAGCACGCGACCGGGGAAAACGCGGCTCCTGAATTATTACCGCATCAACAACGATTTTTATTTCGTCGACCTGCCTGGCTATGGCTACGCGAGAGTGCCGGAACATATGCGGGCAGGCTGGGCGAAACTGATCGAAGCGTACCTGCGTCGACGGAAGCAGATTCGTCTCGCGTTGCAAGTGATCGATTTGCGCCACGGTGCCACCCAGCTCGATACGATGATGATGGGATGGTTGGAATACTACCGGGTTCAGTACGCTGTCGTCCTCACGAAAGCGGACAAAGTCGCACGCAGCAAACTGCATAGACAAGTTCAGAGCATCACGGATCAACTAACCGACAACCCTTTTCTCCAGGGGGTCATTCCGTTCTCCGCGATGACGAGCATGGGTAAGAAGGAAATCCTCTCTTGCGTCGACACCCACTTGACATTCACGGACTAGATTTCCATCCTGTATTCCCTAACCCGAAGGTCCGTCTCGCTTCGCCCGGTGAAACGGGGCTTCGCGTGACGAGATCTCGTTCCGGCTAACGGTCGGAACGGACGTCCCCGCCGAGGGTACCAACGCTCGGCCGGAGGCCTTCGCGTTAGCTGTTCTTTTTCTCTAAGCCGAAGACGTCCTCGTCGTGGGTAGGACTTCTCGGCGAGACCTCGACCCCGCATGGGGTCGGGCCTTCGCGTTAGCTACCCTGTCTCTCTAACCCGAAGGCGTCCCCGCCGAGGGTACCAACGCTCGGCCGGAGGCCTTCGCTTTAGTTTATGAATGCGCTGGCGTTAGCTGTTGTTTTTCTCTAACCCGAAGACGCGCTCGTCGAGGGTAGGATC
>JBHHZW010000239.1:0-4368 GCA_046758305.1 Bacteroidota bacterium
AGGCAGGGATGCCGGACAGGAAAATCGACTGAACGGGTTGCGTTCCGTCCCACCTCACCGGCGTTTCTGCTTGGACGGCTTGGAGTGCGGTCGTGCCGAGATTGGAGCATCGGGAGAAAGTCGGATCTCTTCGCCTCCGTGCCGGATCACGATGCCCTCTCCCTCTCGCAATGAATAGGTGACGGATTCTCGATCGATCTCCACCTCTAGTACCTGGCCACGTATCGTTAGGGGAAATCGAATCCTCTTCATCTTCCCGGGCAGCGGCCTCGGATTGAAGGAAACGTGCCCGTCGTGATCCCGCATGCCAGCGAGTCCATAAACGGCGGCCATCCAGGTTCCGCCGATGGATGCGATATGGATCCCATCCTGAACGTTGCCGGCAATATCTGCGAGATCCATGAGCAGCGCGTATCTTAGATATTCCAACGCCTGGTCCGAGTAGCCGATCTCCGATGCCAGGATTCCCTCAATACAAAACGAGAGGGAGGAGTCCCCAGTCGTCAGCGGATCGTAGTAATCGAAGTTGCGTTTCTTCTGTCCCGGCGAAAACTCCTGTCCGAGAAGAAACATGGCCAGCACGATATCGGCCTGCTTGATCACCGCGTGCCGATAGATCACGAGGGGATGGTGATACAGGAGAAGCGGGTATTTGTCGGCAGGCGTGTTCTCGAGGTCCCAGACCTCCTTGTCGAGAAAGCTGTCGTCCTGCGGGTGGATCCCCATCTTCTTGTTGAAGGGAATATACATACCGTCCGCAGCTCTCTTCCACCCGTCGACCTCAGAGATATCCAGGCCGGTCTTGTCCACCAGTGCCACGAAAAGCTCCGGGTGCTCCTTCCGAAGACGCTCGACTGTCGCTGCCGCGTACCGAAGGTTCTCCCGTGCCATGAGATTGGTAAAGGCGTTATTGTTCACGACGGTGTTATATTCGTCCGGCCCCGTCACCCCATGGATGCAGAACTTGCCCCCTCTCCTTTCCGAATAGAATCCGAGATCATTCCACAGGCGGGCCGTTTCCACCAACATCTCGGCCCCTTCCTCGTGGAGGAAGGCCTCATCCCCGGTAACCTCGACGTACTTCTTCAACCCGTACATGATGTCCGCATTGATGTGATACTGCGCCGTTCCTGCCGCGTAGTACGCCGACGCCTCCTCTCCGTTGATAGTCCTCCAGGGAAACAGTGCCCCCTTCTGATTCACCTCCCGAGCCCGCTGTCGGGCCCTGTCCAGCATGCTATGCCGGAACTTCAACAGGTTCTTGGCGATGCGTGGAGCCGTGTACATGAGAAACGGTAAGATGTAGATTTCCGTGTCCCAGAAGTACTGGCCTTCATATCCCAGGCCGGTGAGTCCCTTGGCGGGAATACCGGCGCCCTCCGCACGGCCAACTGCCTGAATGATTTGGAACAAGTTCCAACGCATCAGCTGCTGGCCTTTCGGATGGGCACCCTGAAACTCTACGTCACTCCTTCGCCAGAAATCATCCAGGTACTCCTGCTGCCCTCCAAGCAATTGCTCGAATCCGTGGTCCACGGCTCGATTCAGGGTTCGTTCCGCCCGCTCACACAGCTCTTCTGGGGGGGCGCTCCTCGAGGTGTGGTAGGTCATGTACTTCGTCAAATGGAATGGTTTATCCGGTTGTGCATCGATAGAGAACACGATCTGACCGGCGTCGTCCGAACATTGGTTTTTGTAGGAGAACGCACACGCCGTCTCGATTGCGTGCTCGATGCCGCACGCCAGGGTCATCTTGCTGTTGTTGGTCGCATAGCTCAGTACGATCCGCTTATCATTGGCGTAGCTCACCTGGGGAAGGAGAATCCGGTGTTCGAATCCACGTGCACGACGAGGATCGCTTCCGGTCGTCTGACCGCCCTGCTCCGTGATCATTTCCGAGGAGATAACCACCGGTGCTTTAGCATTCAGCACCGTTACCTGATAGGAGATTGCGGCAAGGTGTCGATGCTGGAATGAAACGAGCCTGCGCGATCGGATTGAAATTTGCTTTCCGGACGGTGTCTCCCAGAGCACCTCCCGATCGAGCGTACCGGCCTTCATATCGAGCACGCGCTCGAAACGGAGGAGGTTTGCGGTGGGAAGGTAGAAGGGCTCATCGTCGACGTACAGCCTGATGATCTTGCTGTCCGTCACATTCACGATGGTCTGGCCCCTCTTCGCAAACCCGTAGGCTTCTTCTCCGTATACGATCGGCCGTGTTTCGTGGAACCCGTTCACGAAGGTTCCTCTCTGAAAGGCGGGCCTCTTTTCCTCGAAGTTCCCACGCATGCCGAGGTAACCGTTGCTCAAGGAGAAGAGCGTTTCGCTCTGCGCCAGGAGGCGAGGATAAAACCTCTTCTCGATCAACTTCCAGTCATCGGCGGGATAGACGTATTGGGGGGGGAGCCGAACTTTCCGTCTGATCATCGATCCTCCTCCTCACATCATAGAAAGGCTCCCGACCCAAGGGGTCCGAGCATGCAACGCATGTTCTGTCCTTGGCTACCGTTCGGTTCTCTCCCCGGGGGGCTGGCCGATTCAAGGGAGCAGCTCACCCAGGTCGGCCACGACGATATCGGCACCATTCTCCCAGAGGGCTTCGGGATCGCCCTTCCGGTCGACGCCAATCACCAACCCGAAACCACCATTACGGCCAGCCTGCACGCCGGAGATCGCATCCTCCACGACCACCGCACGCTCGGGTGCGACGCCGAGCTCTTTCCCCGCTTTGAGAAAGGTGTCAGGCGCTGGCTTTCCTGCCAGTCCCAGGCGGGCAGCCATCTCGCCATCGACCCGTACATCTAAGAGATCCGCAATGCCAGCAGACCTGAGAACCGCTTCGCAGTTGCTGCTCGCTGAGACGACCGCCGTCTTGATCCGCTGGCTTCGGACATGACGGATAAGGCCCACGGACCCATCGTACACCTCGACACCCTCCGATTCGAGGGCCTCTTTCACCATTTCGTCCTTTCGGTTTCCAAGCCCGCAGATGGTTTCGTTGTCCGGGGGCGAATCCGGATCCCCGTATGGAAGGTGAATGCCGCGGGATTCGAGAAAACTTCGGACCCCATCAAAACGCGGCTTCCCGTCCACGTACAATTTGTAATCGGTCGCGATGTCGAAGGGCCGAAATGGTTCGTCGTTTTCCACGGCTCGTTGTCTCAGGAAATCGTCGAACATCCTCTTCCAGCAGGCCGCATGAATTTTTGCGGTGTCGGTCAGGACGCCGTCCAGATCGAAGAGCACGGCGTCGAACCGGTCTTTCGTAATTGCTTGGCCCAACTTGGATCTGTTCACCATATTTCACCCGTTACATGAGGTAAGCCCACTGTTAGTCGCGAATCTCGAGCATCACAATAATCACGTTCCTTTTCCCAAACTGTCCGGCCCAATAGGTCGACAAACACCCCTTCTAACGGAGAAAAGAGAAAGGGAACGTTGGTGCAGAACATGCATAACTCACTTATCCCAGCGCTTACTTCTACATCCCTAGCTCCTTAACACCAGGTGGTTCCGGGCTTTTTTGTATTATATGATCTCACCCTCCCATAACATTTCGCAGAAAATGCGCCAGGGCAAGATAGTGATAGCAGAAGTCATTTTTCTCGGCACGGGATCCCTTGAAACGATAAAGCTTTTCCCGCATTTGTGTTCTTCATAGAAGAGATGAAGCCCTTTTACTCTGTTAGTCACACTCTCAGAGGACTTGATTTCAAGTGCGACTTCCGCATCTCCCAGAATAAGATCAACTTCTGCGCCACTGGCGGTTCGCCAAAATGTAATGGGAAAATCCAACCTGCTATAGTGTCTGTAGGCCCAACATTCTTGAAGGATGAAGTGTTCAAAGGCTCTGCCATATTCTCTTGAGCCAGGCGTCAGGGATTTATAACCCAACAGAGCGGAAACAATTCCAATGTCAAAGAAAAAGAACTTAGCAGTTTCAATAAGTCTTCTTTTCTTTGATTTCCTCCAAGGGGCCAACTGTCTACCTATAAGCGTATCTTCGAGTATCTGATAGTACTCTCGAATCGTTTTTACCGAAACCCCGCTCTCCCTCGCCGCATTCGAGTAATTGAGCAGCATTCCGTTAGCAATAGCGGCGGATTGGAGAAAACGTGAGAAGGCGGGCAAATTTCTAGTCAATGCTTCGGCCTGGATTTCCTCCTTGAGGTAGTCATGAACATAAGCCTTTAGATCCATCTCACTATCAGATGAAAGATAGTGGGCCGGCAGGAGGCCGGCATTGAGAGCTCTCTCCAAATTAAAATTGTCCAATTCTTTGGTCACAAAAGGAAAGAGTTCGACACGCCAGGCTCTACCACCTAATAGATTAGCATTTCCTCTTCTGAATTTCCTCGCGCTTGAGCC
>JBHHZW010000240.1:0-4357 GCA_046758305.1 Bacteroidota bacterium
CCAGCCCTTCCACCGGGAGTGGAAGTTGTGACGGCGTATGACCGGTCCGACCTGATCCATCGGTCCATCGAGACATTGACGGAAAAGCTTATTGAAGAAATACTTATTGTGAGTCTCGTCTGCATCCTCTTTCTCTTTCACTTCCGGAGCGCGCTTGTCGCAATTCTCATGTTGCCGGTCGCAATAGTTATTTCATTTATCCCGATGTATTACATGGGATTTACATCGAACATTATGTCTCTTGGTGGCATAGCGATTGCGATTGGAGCAATGGTGGACGCGGCCATCGTGATGATCGAAAACGCGCACAAACGCCTCGAGCAGGCACACCGTACAGGACCGCTGACGGGAAAAGACCGTTTCGATGTTCTTATCAAAGCCGCTAAGGAGGTTGGTCGACCCCTTTTCTTCTCACTTCTCATCATCACCGTCTCATTCATCCCAGTGTTTACGCTTGAAGCGCAGGAGGGTCGTCTCTTCAAACCGCTGGCCTACACGAAGACGTTCGCGATGTTTTTCGCATCGTTTTTATCTATAACGCTGGTTTCAGTGCTCATGGTAATGTTGATCCGGGGCAAGATCACCCCGGAATCGAAGAATCCACTCAATCGCATTCTGATCAAACTGTATCATCCGATCGTGAGATTTGTCCTCCGATTTAAGAAATCCACGATCATTGCCGCAGCGATAATTCTTGTAGCAACGACTCCGATTTTCCTTCAACTCGGCACTGAGTTCATGCCCCCTTTGAACGAGGGAACCCTTCTCTACATGCCGACTTCCATTCCCGGGATGCCTGCCTCAGAAGCAAAGAAAATCTTGCACACCCAGGACAAGATTCTAGCGAGCTTCCCGGAGGTGGAGCGCGTGTTCGGAAAAATCGGACGCTCGCGGACGGCTACGGATCCAGCTCCGCTGAGCATGGTCGAGACAACGATTACCTTGAAGCCAGAAGAGAAATGGCGACCAGGCATGACATGGGATAAACTGATCGACGAGATGGATCGTAAGCTGAAATTCCCAGGAATGGCAAATATCTGGTGGATGCCGATACAAACTCGAACTGAAATGCTGGCAACCGGCATTCGCAGTAACCTTGGCATCAAAGTGTACGGTCCAGATTTGAGCGAGATTGAGCGGATCGCCGTTGAGATCGAGCAAGCACTTCAGAACTTTCCGGGGACCCGCAGCGCATTCGCTGAGAGGATAACCGGAGGATACTTTGTTGACTTTGAAGTGAACAGAAAAGAATCAGCACGCTACGGGCTGACCGTTGGGGACATCGAAAACATTATTCAAACAGCAATCGGAGGAATGAATATTACCTATACGGTGGAGGGGAAAGAACGCTATCCTGTAAATCTTCGCTATCTTCGGGAACTGCGAGACGATATCGAAAAACTCAAGAGGGTGCTCGTGCCGACGCCAACAGGCGCGCAGGTGCCCATTGCGCAGTTAGCAGATATCCGTCCGACCACAGGACCTCCGATGATTCGGAGCGAGGGCGGTGAGAAGGTAGGGTTTGTTTTCGTCGACGTTAAGCACAAGGACTACGGTCGCTACGTCAACGAAGCTCAGCAATACATCATGCGGACCGTTGAGATTCCAGCGGGTTACACGCTGGCATGGGCAGGACAGTATCAGTATTTGCTTCGACTCCAAGATCGACTCAAGCTAGTCGTACCAGTCACGGTTCTCATAATTTTCTTGTTGCTCTATTTCAACTTTCGTTCGGTCCCGAAGACGCTCATCGTACTGCTCTCAGTGCCGTTCTCCCTGGTCGGCGCATTCTGGATCCTGTGGATTTTAGGCTACAACATGAGCGTTGCGGTCTGGGTTGGGATCATCGCCCTTGCGGGAGTGGCAGCAGAAACGGGAGTCGTGATGATCGTGTATTTGGATGAGTTCTACGATCGCGACCGCAGAGAAAGTCGGCTACACTCACCGCACGACCTCATGAAAGCGATCATGGGCGGTGCTGTCCAGCGTGTGCGACCGAAGATGATGACGGTAATTGCAATCATGGCAGGACTTCTACCCATCATGTGGAGCACTGGAACAGGCGCAGACGTCATGAAGCGCATCGCTGCGCCGATGATCGGCGGTATGGTCACTTCCACTATTCTGACACTGGCGGTCATACCTGCGATCTATGCCCTCTGGCGTCAATGGCAACTTAAGGCGCAGTTCATCGGCACAGCAAAAAATAACGAAAATGAACCAGAACAAAAGCAACAAGAATAAATAACAAAGGAGGTCTGATGATGAACTCAAAATGCATACTTGCCATCGTAGCTTTCCTTCTTGTAGGCATATCTGCTTGTCAGGAGAAGATAGAGGAATCGAAGACAGCGACCACGACCCACAACGGCATCGGCGTCGTAACTGAAATCGACAATGAAGCCGCCACGATAACAATCTCTCATCAAGAGATCCCTGGTTTTATGGCGGCTATGACCATGCGGTTTCCAGTGAAAGAGAAAAATCTTCTGAAGGAAATCGTACTCGAGGACAGCATTCGATTCACAATCACGAAGACGGATACGGACTTTTTCGTGAGTCAGATAGAAAAGATGGAGTAGTTGCACCGCTGCGGGGCTGTCGATCGGGGACCATTCGATAGCGTGGCGAATGCTGAAACCCGAAACGTCCCTTCGATCTCAATTCCGTGACAGAATTGCTAGCACGGCGAGGCATCGTTCGGTCTCCCCATCGTTTAATCCTTGCCGCTGCGTACGGCTCGGCACGGACTTTCCGTTCAGTGCTGCCATTTGACTGCTCCTTATTCTAGCTGCCTAATCCTGATGTAGCCGGATCACATGCCCGCTGAGGCAGAACCGACTCGATTTTTCTGGACCGCTTCCCAAGTTCAGGCCAAGAAGGGCCAGAGATCTTTTAGCACCTGCGAGGATAGCGCGCGGGGCTCAGAAAATATGGACTGGAGCTGAATTCACGTTCGGGTCTTGACACACTCTCGGGAAGTTCATATATTACGCCTGTCTTTGAGTTCCGTCACACCTTCAACTCCTTTCAAATCAAAGTTCACAGTTCTTCGTAAAGCAACTCATTCCCTCATAATTTCCAAGGAGGATAAGCAAATGATGAAGGTACACTGTCTGGCAGTTGTGGTAGTGACCTTGGTCGTTGCTTGGACATCCTATGCCGGTCATCGGGGCGTGTCCGAGATCAACGAAGGGACTGTGCGGAACGTCTATATCGATAAGCCGCTCGTCGGGGCGAAGGGATACGTCGTCGGTGATTGGGAGAACGGGCATGTGAGGGTTGAGGTGAAGAACTTCCCTCCTTCCGAGACTGGCTACGAAGTGTTCCTCTTCGAGATCGATGTGCCAGCGTACATGTCCAAGATGTTCGTGGATGGGGACCCGCAAGAGGGACTCGTTCCTATCCCACCACTGTTCGCTGAGGTGGCCGGATTGATCACGCAGTGGTATAGCCTCGGGGATTTGAAAATGGACGAAAGTGGAAATGGAACCCTTGAGTATAGAAAAGGGGATAACCTGTATGAAAAGGGCCTGAACATGATATTCGTGTTCGAAAAGGTAACACCTGGCCACCACGAAGGACCTGAGGACACTGGCAAACTCATGGTCGAGTGCAATGGTCCCCTCACAGGGACAAAGGGGTCAGAAGGGATGGAAAAGGCCATAAAGATCTTTCCAAAGTTATAAGTAGGCTTCGCAGCTCACTTTGATTATCTTCGGTACGAAGGATCAGTACAGATATCAATTGTGAACTCCTTAAACGGTACCCAGCTGGGCACCGATTATGGCGAATCTGGGCGCACAAGCGCTCCTTTTTCTAAGACCCAAACCCTGACCTTTCCCGATCCGAACCTTGCTGACGGACACGTGGTTCGATCTGTTCAAGAAACTGCCAAGTTGAGCCCAAAAAGCATTAGGCATCTGTTGACTATGGGCGAGGATACCACGCCGACTGGGGGATTCGATGATGGCTGATCGGGGGGAACTTGAAGCGTACTGAGTATGTTTACATCTTTCAATACATTAAATACGCTTTCCTTCCAGAGGTCACAAGCCTCAGTAAAACAACTTAAACTCTCATATAATAATAAATGAAAGGAGCATACTTATGCGACGCAAGATAATTCTTGCTTCCTTCGTGGCAGTCTTTCTCGGCTTGTTGTTCTTCACCCAACAGGTCGCCGAGAACCCCGCGGAGGATATCCACGCGGCCTACGCGCAGCAGAAGATGATGAAGCAGACCGCGGAGGATAAGGAGCTTGCTGAGATCCGAGACGATCTCACCACGGTGAAGGGGAAACTTACCGAGCAAGGCAAATACAACTGTTGTATCGCCCCGACTTGCAATTTCTGTG
>JBHHZW010000241.1:0-4336 GCA_046758305.1 Bacteroidota bacterium
AAACAGGGAAGCAGTATGGCCATCTTCCCCGAGTCCGAGGAGAACCAGGTCAAACTTTGGTACCGCATCTTCCGGTGTGTGAAAAAAACTCCGGATGGATGACTCATACCGGAGAGCCGCGCTCTGCGCATCCGGCTGCTGAGTGTCCACACGATGGACGTTTGTGTCAGGAAGTGGTATTCTGGAGAGGAGAGTTTCAGAGGCCATCAAGTAATTGCTGTCCGGATGATCCTGGGGAACAAACCGTTCATCGCTCCAAAAAAAATGGACGTGCGACCAGTCGATCTGTTCCACAAATGGAGGCGTGGCAAGTAGCTCGTAGAGCCGTTTGGGCGTTGAGCCGCCGGCAAGAGCGATGCTGCAATGATCGTGATTGCGAATTGCTTCCTTGGAAATCTGAACAATCTTCCCGGCCGCTGCGATGTTGAGTTCGTTCTGGTCGCGCGCAACGAAGAGGTGTTCTCGTTCTTTCTTCACGATCCTCTCCGTGCGATTTGCCCCGCCACGGCAAGAGCCTCCTCGTAACACCGATCGAAGCTGAAGACCTCGATTTGCTCACCAAAGAGTTGAGCTTCCGTCCTGTTCCGCATCTCGGCCGTGCGGCGAATCTCCTGCAGGCCGGGTATCTGGAGAAAGGTTTCGACCCGGAGAGCATCATCGGAACGGACCGCCGAGAAATGTGCTGGCGCTGCTGCGTCCGCCCGAATCGCGACCGACAGAATGTCGTTAGCTACCCGATCGATGGGGGAAACTGGGGTAAGGTGAGCTTCGATCGGAAATTCACCTCGGTTCATCTGAACGCTCAGTGTACCGTCCTCAATGCGCTTCAAGCCCGAGTCTATCTTCCAGCCTAATCGCGCAGCGAGCCAGCCCACATAGAGCATTGCCTGCGTCAGTCCCGAAGCTTTGCTCGAGGCGGCATCCTCATACGTCACGTGAATCGAGATAATGCGTGAGATATACTCTCGTGACGACGGAGAGTCAAAAAATTCAGCTGTGAGCTCACGCCAATCGAGCAAGCGCGACCAGTTCAAATCTCCGAACGAAACAGGGCGGACAGACGGCCGTTCTCGTGACTTCCGCATTAACTCCCAGAGTTCGGCAAGGTCTTCAGCCGGCTTCTCGAAGTGCGCCGAGTCGAACACCAGATGGTCCGTCACCCGCAACGGGCGTTGGAAGATCTCTTTTCTGTTCAGAATGTTTCCATCTAACCGGAGGATGACCGGCTCGTCGGGGACAAGCAGCGAAAGAACCAGGTTAGGGACTGCCCGCACACCTTCGCCGTGTGCCAGGAGGGTGATTTGCTCTGAACAAACCTGCTTCCCGCCTGGGACGGGCACATGACAGTGCGCTGAAATCCAAGCGTCGAGTGAGGATTCCAATGAAGAGGGGTCACCGATCACCAAAATCACACGCGCGGGTCGTTCGACGGTAATTTCTTGCACCATGCTGGGATACCGTTCCGCCGCATCCTCGTCCTCGGTGTACATGATAACGTTCGCAGTGCACGCACGCATTACGGCAGAAGCTGTATCTCCCTCCACGGCGTCCGCAGCGCTCTTCCAGAGTGTGGAGAGTTCCCGGTCGATGCTTGAGACATCGACGTTGATCGGGATTCCTCGCGTAAACGAGTCAACTCTAGGCATGACGGTCCTCGTGCCAGATCCTCGAATGAGAAGAATCGTGCGGCACTCGATATCGAGCGTGCAACAACAAGCGTATTCTGCGTGTTAGGATTCCGTCCCAACGTTGGTGATGAGTGACTCGCGGGCGAGAGGTCTCGCTATAATCTTCTCCACGTTCTCCCGTTCCGCTCGATGAACGCATCTGACTCCTGAGGTCCCCAAGTGCCCGCCTCGTACTGCGGGATTTTCTTGACCCTGGCCGATTCCCACGCGTGGAGGATGGGCGTCATCAGCGACCAGCAGGCCTCGACTCCGTCACGGCGCGCGTAGAGCGTTGCATCTCCAAGCATGCAATCGAGCAACAGACGCTGATAGGCCTCAGCTAACCGACCGCCGAATGAGGTTCCATAGCGAAAATCCATCGTAACGGGCTGGAGCCTGATCCCGGCTCCGGGAAGCTTGGCACCGAACTTGAGCGATATCCCCTCATCAGGCTGAATGCGAATTGCCAGCACGTTCGACTCTGCCCGCCCACCATCCACCTGCCGGAAAATCAGGTGCGGCGTCCGCTTGAACACGACCGCTATTTCCGTCACACGCTTGGGCAACCGCTTCCCCGTGCGGATGTAGAATGGGACCCCAGCCCAACGCCAGTTCTCCACGACCAACTTCAGTGTGACGAATGTCTCCGCTATCGAGTGGCGGTCGACACCGTTTTCCTCACGATATCCCGGAACCGACTTCCCCCCGATCGTTCCGGGACCATATTGAGCCCGCACGGTCAACGAATCGACGTCTTGACGCTTCATAGGGCGGATAGCATGGAACACCTTCACTTTCTCATCGCGAACGGCGTTCGCCTCAAACGTTGAAGGAGGTTCCATCGCTGTCAGCGCCAGGAGCTGGAGCACATGGTTCTGAATCATGTCCCGCAAAGCTCCGGCGCCTTCATAATACGACGCTCGATTCTCAACGCCGACTGTCTCTGCTGTGGTGATCTGTATATGGTCGATGTAGTTGCGGTTCCAGATGGGTTCAAAGATTCCATTTGCAAATCGAAAGACGAGAAGATTTTGAACCGTTTCTTTGCCGAGGTAGTGATCAATTCGGTAGATCTGATGCTCATCAAACACGTTGGCCACTGCATCGTTCAACTCTCGAGCCGACTCCAGGTCTCGGCCGAACGGTTTTTCGATGATAATACGAACCCAGCACGTATCGCGCCCCGTTCGGTTTAATCCGACATTGTCGAGTTCGTCCACGATCGTTTTGAAGACGCTCGGAGGAGTCGCCAGATACCACAATCGATTCCCGCAAGTGCCCCGGTCGCCGTCGATACGCTCGAGCTTTTGCCGAATCTCCTGGTAGGTACTGCCATCCCCGAATTCTCCCGAAATGTAAAACAGTCCCTCCGCGAAGCTTTCCCAAGCGGAGTCCAGTTGCGCGCCGATGGAATCGCTCACCGCCTTCTTCATCGCTTCTCGAAAATGCGCGTCGTTCCCTTCTGTCCGCGCGACACCCAACACGCTGAATCCCGTAGGTAGCATCCCTTCACGTGTGAGGTTGTAGAGCGACGGCATCAGCTTCCGGCTCGTCAGGTCTCCGGATGCACCGAAGATGACGAGGACGCAGGGGTCGGGTGTCCGTTCTGTCTGAAGACCTTCACGGAGTGGATTTGAGGGCATCGTTTCTCCCATCAGCGTACCATCGGGACGATAGCCCGTCCCATAGCAACGGAACAATCACTTAGTTTTGACGGAATGACCGCCAAATTCGTGCCTCAGCGCCGCAAGAACTTTGCCAGCAAAAGATTCTTCCTGCCGTGAACGGAATCGCGTCTGCAGCGAGAGCGTGATTACCGGAGCGGGAATGTTCTTCTCCGCCGCTTCGAGGACACTCCAGCGACCCATCCCTGAATCTTCAACGTAGTCTCGAATGTTCTCCAAGCGCGGATTTGTCCCGAACATGCCTTCGATGAGTTCCAGCAGCCACGAACGCACGACTCCACCGTGGTTCCACACGCGAGCGATTTGATACAGATTCAGACCGTAATCGGAAGCTGCGAGGATCTCAAAGCCCTCCGCATATGCCTCCATCAATCCGTATTCGATGCCGTTATGCACCATCTTCGTGAGGTGACCTGCGCCGCTTTTCCCAACACGCGCGTACCCGTTTTCCGGTGCGAGGCTCTTGAATAATGGCTCCAGGCGCCGGAAGACGTCTTCTTCCGCACCGATCATCATACAAAACCCTTCTTTCAATCCCCAGACCCCCCCGCTCGTTCCAACATCGACGTAATGAATTTCTTTCTCCTTCATCTGATTCGCGCGACGGACCGAATCCTTATAGAACGAATTCCCTCCATCGATCAGAATATCACCTTCCGTCAGCTGCGGAAGGAGTGTATCGATCGTTCGTTGAACAGGAGCTCCGACGGGAACCATCATCCAGATTGCTCGTGGAGGCTTGAGTTTTTTCACCATTTCTACGAGAGACATAGCACCCGTGGCACCTTTGGATTTTGATTCTTGGACGGTTATTTTGTTCACGTCGAAAACGACTACTTCGTGTTTATCCCGCAGCAGCCGCTCTACCATATTCGCTCCCATCTTCCCCAGTCCGATGAAACCCAGTTGCATGATTCTCCTCCTTATGAAGGCATTGATGCACAACGAACCTACACCGCGTAATCGCCGATCACTAGACCGGCC
>JBHHZW010000242.1:0-4328 GCA_046758305.1 Bacteroidota bacterium
CGAAATGCTTTACCCCAGAGCTATCTATCCTCTTAACAGTAGTCCGTCAGAAACTCATTTGGTTGTACGTCTCAAGCGGCTCCCCCTCCGACTCGAGACGAAAGGACTCACATTGAAAGTTGCTGCTCGGGAAGTGGTTGGCAACGAACCAGGTTCGCTGAAAGATGTGACATTTTCGATCCTTCCTGAGCCACCCCGTGAGATCGGGGTGGACGGGATCCCAAGTCGCCTACGGATTCTCGTAATAAACGTACGAAGATTTTGAGGCAGTGTCAAGCAACTTTTCGTGAATTACCCATTCTTGCCTTAGCAATGTTTCGCGAAATAACCCTTCATCTTCACGAACCGCACATTGCGATAACCATTCTTCCTTTGCTCAGATCGTCTGCAAGTGTCACCGCACAAGTCGTTAAGCCTTGACACCTCCGTTAGAGCTTTAAATGTCCGTGCTGGCGATCCTCGAGTGAATCATAAGCCTGGCAGAGGGCATCTGTACTTTGACGACCCTGGAAATTAGATAACACCAAAATCTGAGACTGGTCGACTGACCGTTACGATTACCTGATCTTCAATGACAGAATTCTCGATATGATGAACAGCGGACGTCTCCCGGATCCGATCAGAATTGACAACGGTTCAGCGTTCGAATAGACTGACCGTTCTTGAATCTCGGACGAAATGTAGTAGATCCCGTTGGACCGCTTGAACAAGGAGGGCATTTTCCACCTCCGCTGTTAGCTGAAGTGTTAGCAGGTTGGGAAGAGTTGGGGAAAACGGTCAGGAAATGAAGAAATTCCGCTGATGAAGAGTCAGCTGCTCTTCCAATTGAGCCATGGGCGCTAATGCCGCCCAAAACCGTCACTGCCCCTCTTGTGGTGTCGCGGCAGAAAGCAAGGCCTCCGCGAAGACATAGGTCTCTTTGACTTATACATGCGGGGGCGATAAAGAAAAGCCGGCGGAGTATGAGCACTTATGCTGGCACCTCAGAGTAGTGCCCAGCCGTGACGGCCGAACCCTCTTCTTCCGGAATCTCCACTCTTGCGGTAGGAGCCGTAGGAGGAATTAACCAAGCTACCAAAGGCCGAGGGCGAGGAGCTGGTGATCGTTGCGGCTCAGGAATGTTTTCATCAACCTCAAGGCGCGCCGTGACATATTCATCAAAAAGCTGCTGAACATTAGCTATGGCCTCTGCTTTGCTGACACCCTCCGTCTTGCAGCCCCTGAGATCCGGGTATTCAGCGACCCAATAGTATGTTCCATCAGAGTCCATCCTGGGTTCGACAAAGATCTTATAGGGAAGTAATCGGTAGTATTCGAGTGTTTTCTTCCTGTCAGTCATTTCTTTTCTCCTTTGATTTCTTCCTCTGTATTAGCTCATCAATTAACTTCACCGCGTCCTCCGCTACCCACTCCTTTAGCTTATGGTGTCTGGGTATGCTAATCCACAGATCGGGAAACTCTGGATGGTAATACTTCTGATGCTTTCCATGACCTTTTTTCTCGAAGTCGTATCCTTCCAATAATCGTTCAAAGTCTTTTTGGCCCCATCCAGATCGACTTCGTCGCATGCCATTGAGCAACTTCTCGGCACGCGAGGTCATGCGGCTGGGTCCCTCTGAATACGCATCTGAACTACATTAAAAGCAACACTATGCAAGAATCGACTATCTACGATGACAACGATTTCGTACTCATCTGGACGCTCAAACATCATGTCCCGGAAGTGCACGATCAGACCGCCACGGAGTGCTAAAGCATCATCAGGTCCCTCCAACGGTAATGTGGGAGGAGTAAAAGAACTGAGGGTCCGACCCTCGCTGTTTCGAACTTGCAGGAGAATCTCATGGGGGCCTCTGTCTGCGGGAGCCCCCTCGAACTGGACAGCCAATGTCATGTCACGGTGTACGGTTGGAAACCGGACAACGTTTATCGTATCAAAAATGCCCGTAGCTGAAAGCTTCCCCTCAGCGCTTATGGAGGCATGATCACATAAGAGCGCATACAAAACATGCATAGAAAATCTCTGACTGTGAAAGTGATGGGAGAGCTCTCAGGACCGAGAAACCGGATGTGTCTTATGCTGTGAATGATCCCGCAGCTGACAAAACCGTCTTGGTAAATTCAGAGTCAAAGGATTGCTACCGGCCAACCGATATCATTTTTGAGGTGACGCGACGCATGATGTGCTTCCCCAGGTGCGAATGTCAAAGGCGCATTGCCGCGAGAATGGAGCTGTTTTCGTCCCGCCGAGAAGTCGACAATAACAGTAATACCTAATATACGGCAAATTTAAAAAAAAAGTCAAGCGAATTGCTGCAAGATCCTACCGTGCATGGACATATGACGAGCATCCTCCTCAGCCCGGAATCGGGAATGAAAGGTTGCGAAATTCGATGCTGATTAAGAGTCAGCTGCTCTAGCACATTGAGCCATGGGCGCTAATGCCGCCCAAAACCGTCACTGCCCCTCTTGAGGTGTCGCGGCAGGTCCCGAAGGAATCGGGACAGGTTGACTCGTCGGAGGCAACCGGGGAGGTGGAACGGTCTGCTGTGTGGCACCCCGTTGAATGATACTTTCCACCGTCGAGTCTGACTTGCCAGGTAGGAAGAACATATTGACCACGAGGCTTAACAGAAGGAAGATGGTTGCCAGAATCGTCGTCGTCCGACTCAAGAAATCCGCAGTCCTTCGCACTCCGAACACCGTCCCGAGGTTCCCCCCGCCAAACGTCCCCGCTAGCCCTCCCCCTTTGCTGGACTGCATCAGAACCGAGATGATGAGTATGATGCTTACAATAATCTCAACACCCAGCAGAAAGCCGTACATGCCGTCTCCTCTCGATTAAGAACCGCTCACAAACATGAAAATATACGTAATATCCGCCTTACAATCAAGCACAACCATCCGGGGGCACTGTCCTAATTTGAAAAGGGGCTATGAAATGGCAGATCAAAACGGGCCTGCCCGTACAGGCGGGGAATTGCGGGAATCTGATATTATTCTCGATCTATGTGATGTTTCAGACAAACTAAAACAGAATTGGCTACAAACTATTGACCATACAGAGCAAAAACCTTGGCGGTCAACTCTCTCACAAATTGTCTTCTCATTTCTTCGTAGTATTCGAAAACGACATCGGCGGGTCGTGTTTGGTCGGCCAAATGAATCAACTCACTCAACTGCATCTGAATAGTTTTTAGATTTCCTAGTTCGTGTAAATGGAAATTTAATTGGGCAATAGGAAACTTTTCGGGTGGAATTTTGGGGATTGGGTCGAAATTCTCAAGCATAAATCCTCCCAAGAAAATGAAATCAACTAGAGAAGATATTTGGGCTAGGTCGTTAATCACCAACGGTTTCCCACACCACTGGTATAGCCACCTTATTCGCTTTTTCCGAAACCGCTGATTTGTTTTCCGAGCCACTTAGTACGCAAAGCACAAAATGGTGGGGGATCATTATTTCTTGGTACAGCGGGCCGAGTTCCCCACCCGACGCGGTTGACCGCGTGTTTGGAATGGGGGTTGACTGCGCACAAATCCACAAAAGCTACGGTGAAGATCACGAAGGCGAGAAGCGATACAGCCCTCCGGCCATAATACGAGTGAGCATAAGGCCTCTGATCGGAGAGCCCAAACCGAGCAACATTTCTACAAGCTACGTTGAGCGCCAGAATTTGACTCTGCGTATGCAGATGCGTAGATTTACGCCGCTCACCAATGCCTTCTCCAAGAAGCTCGACAATCTCAAAGCCGCACTCGCGCTCCACTTCTTTCACTACAATTTCATGCGGATTCACCAAAGCCTGAGAGTTACTCCTGCGATGGAGGCAAAGATCACCAACAACCTTTGGACTTGGCAAGACTTGTTGCGTGGAAATGGGGGAATGCCCAAAGTTGCCTAAAAATTAGGGTTTGTAATCTTTACATTCGTTCATTTTTCTCTTGCTCCCAATTTGGGAACTTCTTATCTTGTAAATGCGTATATTATCCAGAAGCACATTGAGAGACTTCTGGGAAGAATACCCAGACTCACAACAGCAACTTAAATCTTGGTTTGCCGAAGCGGAAGAGGCGAATTGGAAAAATCCAAACCAAGTTACTGACCGGTACAAGAGCGCAACCATACTCAAAGGAGGTAGAGCCGTATTCAACATTTGTGGGAACAAGTATAGGTTAGTCGTTTGGGTTAATTACGAGTTTCAAAGAATCTACATTAGATTTGTCGGGACTCACAAAGAATATGATAAGATCAATGCGGAGGAAATATGAAAATCACATCTTGGTTTCTTAGATTCTTGAGACCTATTAAGACAAAAAAGGATTATG
>JBHHZW010000243.1:0-4277 GCA_046758305.1 Bacteroidota bacterium
TCATTGTGTTTCAGAAAGGCATAGACATCATCATAGATAAGATTTATTTTCTCATTGTTGAAAATATCATAATTGGATCCCGAAAAATATGAGGCAGCCGGAAAAACTGATGGTACCAGTTCTACGCAATCTATTTGTTCGACATTGTTATGCAAAGCCATCGCGCCGACACTGATACCACTGGCGAGACCTACTGCTAGCACATTTCGTATATCGGGCTTAACGAAAAAAGGCAAATGTGCTATTAGCTTTTCCTTTTTCAGCAACGTCAATTGGTTGGACGCAATTTTAATCCCGTCTATGCTCATGTGAAGTACTCTATCTTGTTCGTAAACCTTAACGGTAGACATAAGACCTTCTTCGTAGAACAGCACTCTGTCTTGTGTTGTCTCCTTTCTTCCGAGGAGATACTGTCCATCCAATGATAAATTCAACACGACGACAAACAGCGCTGCCCCTAAGCCTAGGGTGGAGAAGATTCTAAACTTCGCCTTGAGAATAAAAACGATACCGAGAACCAGATTTATGACTGAAATGAGGAGAATGCTCGTCTTGATACCAAAACCTGGCAGGAGGAAAAAGCCGGCACCGAGGGATCCCGCAATGGCGCCGATCGTGTTGACAGCGTAGACAGAGCTGACTGTCTTGCCGGTCTTTCGTATTACTTTCTTAAAAGAGAGTTCATTGATCAGAGGAAACAAAATCCCCATAATAATGCTCGGAGCCAGAAACAAGATTGAACAAATCAGCGCATAGATGGCTATTGCCCAGAGCCAGGTATATGAGTAGTCGTAGATAATCTCGACAATGTTCTCTTGAAAAAAATCAGAGTAGGAAAAACTGTACAGTAGGTAGATCGAAAATATTGCGAGGAGTCCCATCGCGATCTGCAGGATCCCATAGACGTACTGTAAGTTCGGATTCTTCCTGATTATTTTCTTTGCCACAATACTTCCTGCAGCAATTCCTACGAGAAACACAAATAAGATGACGGACAAACTATACGTGCTGTTGTGAATAAGAAACTTGAGTCCTCTGGTCCAAATAATTTCGTACGAGAGCGCAGCGAATCCCGCTAGGCCTGCCGCCGACAGGTACAGAAGTTTGTGCCCGGTTTCTGTTCGTTTCACACTGGGCTTATTTCCATCCTGTGACTGCTTTCTTTCACCTTGTTCACTGGGAGAAGCTTCTGTTCTGCTAATTTGCAACAGAACGAGGACAATGATACCGATAAGGATATTAATTCCAGCGGTCGCCGTGAGTCCAGCCCGCACCCCGAAATGTTCGATCACATAAAATCCACCACCCAGCGCCCCGAGAGCGCCACCCAGAGTATTTACACTATAGAACAGGCTGACGTTGTCTCCGAAATATTTCTTGCGCTTCGTAAAATACTGAACGATGAGAGGCAACGTCGCGCCCATAGCACTCGTCGGTATTACGATCAGAAGCATCGTTGCGAGGAATTTCCCCAACGAATGGAGCAGCTCTACTTTACCAACTGTTGCGTAAAGTCCATCGAACACTACGTGGGCAAGAGTGAAGGAGGAGAGCAACAGGAGGGCATACGCTCCAATGATGAGTTCTAAATACGCGTACCACTTCAGTTCATTTTTGCATTTTTCGAGAAAGAACCCAATAAGCCATGAACCGAGGAAGAGTCCAAACATAAACGAAGCGACGATAATACTAATCGCAACGTAGGTGTGTCCCAGTACAAAAGAGAAGAGTCTTGTCCACAAGATTTCGTAAATAAGCGCGCTGGCACCGGAGAGGAAAAATAAAACCGTAACGAACTTCTTATTCACCAGACAACCTCCTTCGACGGAACTGGACGATATCCTCTCTGACGTGTTCGGTGCAATTTCTCGTTTTTGCTGAAGTGAGATCGCTACATGCGGTTATCAGGGCTCAGATCAGGTTCTGTGGACATTAAGCTGTGCACTGTGTTCAAGAAATTAAGGTCTCAGTCCCAAAATAGCAAGCATTGATTCTGGAGCAATGGGAGAAGGAATTGAAAACGATTGTCCTATAGAGAGTCATTCCCCGCTCCAAGGAAGCGAAAACCACGACAGCTGAGTGGAGTCGTCTGGAACTTGGACGAGTGAAAAGATGATAGAAGAGTTTCCCGAACACAGGCAAGGATTGGCGACCATCGGAGCTGAGAATTCGGCGAGAATGTTGCCCGACTGACGATCGTGCGTTCGCAATCCCAACAACACCCTTCATTCAATCCTTTGGTACTTTCTCAAGATCTCCTTCACATTCTCGATGGGCAGGGCTTCGGCGGTGCGTCCGTTGCCGGTCACCGTTGTTGCCCTTAGCAGCGAATTGTAAATTGCTTCCTCGGTTGCCTCTATGACCGCCTGAAAAAGGGGTGAGAGCTCCGTTTGTGGCAAGACTTCTTGGCTTTGCAGACCAGCTGAATCGATGTGCATGCGGACTTTCTCGGACGTAGAGAATGCAATGACGTAGTCTCCGCTGCGGTGAGTCATCGCTGAGCCCGTGCGGGCTAAGCCGAACAAGGCTCGTCGCGCAAGACGCTTGAGTGCATGGGCATCGAGCGGCGCATCCGTCGCAACGACGATCATACACGAACCGTCGGTCAGCTCATCCTTGAGAAAGTGGCGGCCGAGTTCTTTTCCGACCGGAACTCCGTCGATCTGCAAGATCCCATCGAAGTTTGTTTGGACCAAAACACCGACCGTATAACCACCCATGTGTACAGGGAGCCTTCGGGACGACGTCCCTACACCGCCCTTCCAGCCAAAACAAATGGTGCCTGTCCCGGCACCGACGCTCCCCTCCTTGACCCGTCCGCCGCTGGCTTTTTCGATCGCCTGTCGGACGTTTTCTTTCGTCACGTGACGTCCGCGAATGTCGTTGAGCGTGCCATCGTTCGTTTCTCCAACGACCGGATTGATCGAGCGAACAGATTCGTTCCCAGGCAAGTCGAGGATGAAATCCGTTATCGCATCAGCTGCGGTCCAGACGCTCAAAGTGTTGGTCAAGACAATCGGAGTTTCCAGCTCTCCCAGCTCCTCAACCTGGGTGAATCCAACTAGTTTGCCATACCCGTTTCCGACAATGATCGCTGCCGGTACTTTACTTCGGAAGATGTTGCCTTGATGAGGGATGATCGCCGTTGTCCCTGTGCGGATCTTTTCGCCGCTTGCCAGAGTAACGTGACCGACTTGTACTCCTGAGACATCCGTTATGGCGTTGTACTTTCCCGCTTGCAGGATACCGATCTCGAGCCCAAGATCACGCACCCTCGGGCGCAGTTGCTCCTGACAGGGAAGAGTCGTTGCGAGTAAGTAAAACCAAGCAATGGGGAAGAGACGATTCATTTGAACCTAATCCTAACTGATCGCGGAAGGTTTCTCCGATGGATCCTTTCCGCCACGAAGTGGCCCCTTCGGGGAAGGAACACTTTGGCGAAGCCACCCGCGAAGCGGTCACCTCGTGACACTTCGTGGCGTGTCGGATCGGACCGACCTCCCACATCGGGATCAGCTGACGAAGTCGAGGCTCGTCCCGGCAGGTCGGAATTGAGACAACAGGGGCACGTCAGGCGATCTCCCCAACGTGCCCCTGGTTCATCAGATCGATGGATGCTTCTATGAACAGCCGCTCGTCGCGCCGCAGTTGAGGCACTTGTAACAGTTGCCCCCACGGACCATAATCGAGCCGCACTCGTGGCAGGGCGGCGCGTCCGCCTGGGTTACAAATACATGCTTTTCGGTGGTCTCCATCGAGGGCTTTCCCTCTCCGCGTTTCTTATCCGCCGGTTGCAGAGTGAATCCGTTGTCTTTGTTGCTCACCGGAGCTGGCTGATCTTCAGCCGGCAGAAATTTCACTGCAAGCCAGCGGAAGATGTAATCGCTGATGGATTTAGCAATCGGGAGATTCGGGTTATTCGTAAAGCCTGATGGCTCGTACCGCGCGTGGCTGAACTTGTCGACGAGCACTTTCAGTGGCACGCCGTACTGGATTGCGAGCGAGACAGCGGTCGCAAAGGAGTCCATCAGTCCGGAGATCGTCGAACCTTCTTTCGACATCGTGATGAAGATTTCTCCGGGCTGTCCTTCTTCGTACATCCCTACGGTGATGTAGCCTTCGTGTCCAGCGATGGAGAATTTGTGCGTGATGGCCTGCCGCTCGTCTGGTAGGCGTCGGCGTACCGGTTTTGCCTTCGGTTTTGCCGTCTGTTCGATCGAAGTGCTGAGCGGCTGCGTTCGTTTGCATCCGTCACGATAGATAGCAATGGCTTTGAG
>JBHHZW010000244.1:0-4268 GCA_046758305.1 Bacteroidota bacterium
GCTCGCAAGGGTTGGACACCACGAAGCTGAAGAACGGTCCTTGTACTTTTGAACGGTATTTGTTATGTTGGTGCATTAAATCGAGTTTCCACCTGCCTGTTAAAGTGGAGTTTCATTGATGCAGTCTTTTCTCTCGCCCGAGCCGACCGTTAAACTCGACAAGTTCTTTCCCAATCCTTTCAAAAACGTCGTGGCGACTGCTCGTACGTGCTACTCGAGCAAAGGCGTGATTAAGGACGAGCAGATCGAACCCGAACGGTGGAAACAACTGGCGAAGAGTCTCTACGAGGCTGGTCATCACACCACGTTTCAGCATGCCTATTTTCAGTTTATCCTCGACAACGTCTCGCGGCATTTCATCTGGTCGTTCCTCCATAGTCATCCTTTCTACAACTCTGAACAAGTAAGTCAGCGGTACGTCGAAATCAAACCCGGGATGTGCGCCATACCGCCGCTGGAAGGCGAAGCCCTTGAAGTGTACCAACGAACCATCGATTTTCAAGTCGAATCCTATCACAAACTCATCGATCTCCTCAAGCCTCTCACGGCCGACGAATATTACAAGCGCTTCCCGGGACGGAGGGTGTACCGGGAGAAGTACACGAAGGACATCAAGAAAAAAGCGCAAGAGGTCGCGCGGTACGTCATGCCCATCGCGACGTTTGCGTACCTGTACCACACCATCAGCGGCATCACTCTGCTTCGTTACTATCGTCTGTGCGAACAGTACGATACGCCGCTAGAACAAAAAATCGTCATCCGGAAAATGGTCGAGGAGTTGCTGAAGATCGACCCGCTCTACGAGATTGTACTGGAGGGAACTCTCGAGCTCGATCATACACCCGAACACGACTTTCTCATCTCACACGCTGATCGATTCTCCCACGGTGGGATGTTAGCAAGCAAAGCATTCCTTCAGGAGTTCGACGAGAGTCTCGACGGAAGAGTCTCCAAACTGATCGATTACAAACGGAATAACGAGAAAATTCTGGCTCAATCTGTACGTGAAGTGCTCGGCGTAACTACCGAATTGCTAAACGACGAGGACGCAATCGACCTCGTGCTCAACCCTGCGAAGAACAAACTCCTCGGCGAATCGCTCGTTCTGACGACGCATTCGAAACTTGCACGGGCACTCTATCACCCCTCGTACACGTTTCGGAGAAAGTTGAGCCACGCCGCTGACTCTCAAGACCAGCGCCATCGCATGACTCCCGGTTCGCGACCCGTACTGCATGCACACTACATCGACACGCCGGACTACATCACCCCCGAACTCGTCAAGCAGGACTCCAGAGTCCAACGCTGCTACGACGAGATTATGGCACGAGCATGGGAAGGGATCACGAGACTTCTGCGACTCGGTGTGAACCCCGAGTATGCGATGTACCTCCTTCCCAATGCCGTCGCCGTTCGCTTTACCGAATCTGCAGACCTGCTGAACCTCCACCACAAACACGTAATGCGGCTCTGCTACAACGCTCAGGAAGAAATCTGGCGCGCTTCACTCGATGAAGCGACACAGATACGAGAGGTTAATCCGCTCATCGGAAAGTACCTTCTTCCACCTTGCACGGTTCGCGCGATGGCTGGTATGCGGCCGATCTGTCCCGAAGGAGCGCGCTTCTGCGGCGAGATCGTCTGGAAGATGGACATTTCAGAATACGAGAGGGTGATTTAGTAACGAAAGCATCAGCAGACGCTAGGCGTGAACCGCAGCAGTACCGCTTGAGAAAGAGCGGTATTGCTGTTTTAAGAGGGGAAGCCTCAGGAAAGACTGAGTCAAACTTTTGAGATTCACGGCGGAAATCTTTATATTGACCGCAACTTTTCAACGGACCCACAACGATGCACCAGGTGGTGGTCGGAATTCTGATTCGTGACGGTAAGGTGCTCGTGTGTCATCGGAGGCGGGGATCACGATACGAGCTTCAGTGGGAGTTTCCGGGCGGCAAGCTGGAAATCGGCGAACCAATCCATCAAACGCTCGAACGTGAGCTCCGTGAGGAACTGGGAGTCACCGGTGTTCGACTCGAGAAATCGTACACGATGACAACATCGTATTCGGACAACAGTAAGTTCAACGTGACATTTTGCTTCGTCCGTTCCTTTGAGGGAACACCGATGAACAAGGCGTTTGAAGCAATCCGTTGGGTCACCCCGAGCGAACTCAGGGGGCTCGACATGTTGGAAGGAAACAAACCGTTCATCGACTCGCTGCTCCATGAAGTTGACCGCGAACAGAATCGTTTCTGAGGTGTTGCGGTGGTTTCGGAGACACCGTCGCGACCTGCCCTGGCGCAAAACCCGGGATCCGTACAGAATCCTTGTGTCCGAAGTCATGCTGCAGCAAACTCAGGTTTCCCGCGTCGAAGTGAAGTACCCAGAGTTTCTCAAACGGTTTCCCACGTTCGAGGCGCTGGCGAAAGCCTCCAAAGGCGAAGTAATCCGGGCTTGGTCAGGCATGGGCTACAACAGTCGGGCACTCCGACTTCGTGAGGTTGCCCGGATCGTCGTGGAGCGCTTTAACGGTAAGCTGCCGACTTCCGTAGGGATACTGCAACAGCTTCCCGGTATCGGTCAATGCACAGCGCACGCGGTCACTTGCTTTGCACACCGCAAAGCGGTGCCCGTCGTCGACACCAACGTGCGCCGCGTTCTTACGAGAATTTTCTGGAGAACGACCGGTTCGATCTATCGTCAGGATACGGGGAAAATCTCGAAACTCGCTGGAGACTTGCTTTTGATAAACAGGGCGGTTGATTGGAATCTGGCGCTGATGGACCTCGGCGCAACTATATGCAAAGCCCGCGCTCCTCGATGCCGACAGTGCCCGGTCCGGGGGTTCTGCCGTTCTGCTTTCAGAATCAAGACAGACCGAAGACCATCCGCTCAGCGCGAGCCAGTCTACCAAGGCCGACCTCGGCGGTACTACCGGGGGCGGATCATTGAGACATTGCGGAACGTCAACCACGACGGTTGGATTTTCACCCGCAGCCTCGGACCGCGAGTAAAGCCAGATTTCGAACTGAGGGAACTCCCCTGGCTCCACGGAGTACTCCGACAACTCGAGCGGGACGGACTGATCATCATCCACGACGAAAGGAAGCCCGTCGGTATGCATGTGAGCTTGGCGTGATGGACCGATGAAAAACAAGACTCTCCGAAAACCTGACATCATGGACGAACTCCACACGCTGCACGCAGAGCGGCAGGAGGTGATCCGAGCAAGACTGGAAGAATTCTCCCGCGTCCCTCCCTCAGAATATTTCTACGAGCTTGCCTACTGCCTCCTCACCCCGCAATCGAGCGCAATGAACTGTGACCGTGTCGTCCGAATCTTACGAGATTGCGACTTCTACCGTGCCGAAATCGACCCAGAACCGCTCCTCCACCAAGGATCTGTCTACGTCCGGTTCCATAAGACGAAAGCACAGCGTCTCATTGAACTCAAGAAACGTTTCCCCCTCGTGCTGGCCGCGCTGGTGAATGGCTATGATTCCCGAGCACTTCGCGAGTGGTTGGTGCTCAACGTCAAGGGTCTTGGTTACAAAGAGTCAACACATTTTCTCCGAAACATCGGCCATCGGGGACTCGCCATACTTGACCGTCACATCCTCAGGAACTTGAAACGGTATGGAGTCATTCGGAGGATCCCCCACACGTTGAGCCGACGGCGATACAAGCAGATCGAGAGAAAATTTATGAACTTTGCTGACGCTGTGGGAATACCCATGGATGAGCTCGACTTGCTCATCTGGAGCATGGAAACCGGTGAAGTGCTCAAGTGAAGCAATGTATTTTTCATCACGGCAAGGAGAATGAGATTTCTCGTCATTGGATCTGGATTGATGGGCAGCGCAGTCACCTACGATCTTGCGCATGCGGAGGGAACTGAAGAGATCATGCTCGCCGACCTCAATGAAGATCGTGCGCGGGAAGTTGCGCAAAAGGTCGGAAAGCCGCACATCCACGCCGCACGGCTCGATACCACTTACTATGACGATGTCCTCGCCATGATGACTGGCCGTGACGTTGCCATCAGCGCGGTGCTCTACACGCACAATCTCCTCCTCACGAAGGCTGCAATCGAGTCAGGAGTTTCCCTCTGCGACCTCGGCGGTAATCAGGGAGTCGTCGATAAGCAGATGAAGCTCCACATCAAGGCCGAACAAGCGGGTGTGACCATCGTACTGAACTGCGGCCTCGCACCGGGAATGGCAAACGTCATCGCCATGCATGGAACCAAGTCCTTCGACATCGTCGAC
>JBHHZW010000245.1:0-4264 GCA_046758305.1 Bacteroidota bacterium
TGAGGTTCTCCGATAGAGAGATAGAGGACATCTGCCTCTTCGTCGTAGTCCCAGTGGATTGCCTCCGGGTTTTCAAAAATCTTTAACGCTTCCATTTTCACCATACTTTCTGATCATATCGGTCCCACCTCCATCTATCAACCCCAACCCTGAACCCTACCCCGGACTGTGCCCAAGATGATTTGAACTGTTTTCTTATGGCAGGGTATAATACACAAATGAAGGAGGAAGATGAGCAGCAGCAACAGATTCCCACCAGGCTGGGACGAAGAGCGTGTACAACGGGTCTTAGCTCACTACGAGGAACAGACCGATGAGGAAGCGGTAGCTGAGGATGAAGCTGCTTTCGAACAACAGGGACAGACCTTCATCGAGGTTCCTAATGAGCTGGTGCCTAAAGTGCGCGCCCTGATTGTTCAGCATCAGTCGGCGACTAAGGAGAAATGATAAACAGTGCGAATCCAATCTACTCCAGCAAAATCATCAAGGCTGGAGCACTGTTAGCGGATACGAAAACCTTGCTGGCTAATTGGGACAAGGCACTCACGGTGTCGGAGAATCTGGACCGGGTTCGGCGAGATAATATCTTCGGCAAGGCCTCGCGCTCTCGGGTGGAAGATATCCTGGCGATCTTTCGCCAGCGCTATCTGACTGACGAGCAGGTGACGGAAGCTCTTGTTATCCTCACCAAAAGGCAATTCTCCGGTCAGGCATTAGATCTTGTTCTCTATTTTTACTCTGCACAAGCCGATTTGTTACTGCATGATATTGTGACTCAGTTGCTCTCTCGTCTTCAAGCCCAAGGAAGGACCAATGTGACTGTCCAAGACATTGAGGCCGCCTTGTCCCATTGGGTTGAAGAGGGGAAAATGGTGAGTCACTGGTCCCAAGGTACTATCAGTAGGGTAGCTCAGGGACTTTTGGCCACGCTACGAGACTTCGGAGTGCTGCAAGGCGCGGTTAAAAAACGCTTAACCCCGATTTATTTGCCTGTGGAGGCGTTTGCTTTCCTTGCCTTTCAGTTGAGCCGAACACAACCATCGGGAAATAAATTGGTGCATCATCCTGAATGGCAGCTTTTTTTCCTGATCCCAGAGGCTGTGGAACGATTTTTTATCGCGGCTCACCAAGAGGGATTGTTGCAATACCATGCTGCAGGTTCGACCGTGCGGATTGACTTCCCAGCCCAATCAATTGAGGAGTACGCCCATGCTCTCACTCAAAGATCGCGTTGAACTCTTAGAGAACGATCTGAAGGCAACTCCACCGGGCTTTGTCGTGAACACAGATCTTCCCTTTGCTATCTTTCGTTACGACCCTTGGCATTCGGACGAAGGGGAGTGGCGGATGCGGAGAGAGGTTAAGCATCTCCGGGTCCGCGTCCAGAATGCAACGGGCCGCAAAGTGCATATCCTTCGGCTATCCGACCTCTTCTGGCGCAGCATCGAGAAATCCGAAGGTATTGAACCACTTGTTGAGTTGGAAAAAGAACGAGGATTCGAAGCCGCTCAAGATCAGGTCAGCATCTACTTGTCAGATCCTGACTGGCGGCCGCTCACCGAACTTTTAGCTGAGGCTACTGCCGAGATGGATCCTGATCAAGAGTTCGTATTTTTAACTCGAGGAGGGGTCTTTGCACCGGCCGCTTATCGGATCTCCTCGCTCCTTGAGCAACTGATGGGGAAAACAATGGTGCCCACGGTGTTGTTCTACCCCGGCAGTTGGAGCGGAACCTTGAACTATATGGGCCTGAGGAGCGATGAGGAACCTCTGGGAAGCTATCGGGTCAAGATATACGGGAGGGAATCATGAACGAGATTCGAGATCTACTCGCCCGCGATCTGGATCAGAGGATCGAAGAGATCATCAAAGTCAACCAAACCGATGAGCAGTCTGTGTACACCGAGATCACAGAGTACGTGGCCACGGACCGCATCAAGGATCAATACCGCGACCTTCTCAAAGCGATCGCTGAGGCGCCATCGGACCCGCATGAAGGAGTCGGTGTCTGGATCTCCGGCTTCTTCGGCTCCGGAAAGTCATACTTCGCCAAGAATTTGGGATATGTATTGGCCAGCCGGGAAGTTTTGGGAAAGAATGTCAGTGATCTGTTCAAGGCCCAGGTCGACGATCAGCGGATCAGCGAACTGCTGGATTTTATCAACGTGAAGATTCCCACCGAAGTGATCATGTTTGACATCTCTGTAGATCGGGCCGTCAAGAAGGCCGATGAGCGTATCGCCGAGATCATGTACACCGTTCTCCTGCGCGAGCTTGATTACGCCGAGGACTACGACATCGCTGAACTTGAAATCGAGCTTGAAGAAGAAGGCAAACTCGATGAATTTATCGCATTGTGTCGCGATATGTATAACACCGAATGGAGAAAAGTGCGTAAAGGTGCCCAGAAAATCGCTAGAGCCAGTGCTATCCTACATGAGATGGATCCTTACACCTATCCCAAGAAGGATACATGGTCCCAATCTCTCCGGAATCAAAGTGCCGATATTACAGTGGTCAAGCTCGTGGATCGAACCTTTGAGCTATGTGCACGAAGACGCCCTGGAAAAGCCCTGGCCTTCATCATCGACGAAGTCGGGGAATATGTCGCCCGAAGTGCCGATAAGATTCAGGATCTCCGTGCTGTCGTTGAGCAGTTTGGCAAGGAGAGCAAGAATCGCTTGAAAGCAAAGGAAGCCATCGCTCCCGTTTGGGTAATTGTCACCTCACAAGAGAAACTCGACGAGGTGGTCGCCGCGATCGATTCGAAGCGAGTGGAGCTTGCCAAACTTCAAGATCGTTTCAGGTACCGATTCGACATGGCCCCGGCCGACATCCGCGAGGTCGCTACCCGGCGTGTTCTGACCAAAAAGGAAACTGCCGTACCGGTCCTGAAGAATCTCTTCCGTAAATCACAGGGACAACTTAATGCGACAAGCCACCTTGAGAGAACAACACGAAACAGGGAGATCACTGAGGAAGATTTTATCCCGTTCTATCCCTACCTTCCACATTTCATCGATCTGTCCATTGACATTGTATCCGGCATTCGACTACAACCAGGAGCCCCTAAGCATGTCGGTGGAAACAACCGAACCATCATTAAACAGGCTTACGAGATGCTCGTTTCTCCTAAAACTCATCTCGCTTCAAAACCCATCGGCACGTTGGTGACTGTGGACAAGATCTTCGACCTGGTTGAGAGCAATCTATCGAGCGCAAAACACAAAGACATCAGTGATATCGAGCAACGATTTGAAAATGACTCTGACGATCGGGAAATGACCGTTCGGGTGGCCAAAATCGTCAGTCTCCTGGAGTACGTTCGCGATCTCCCTCGAACTGAGACAAATATCGCGGCATGTTTGGTAGATGAAATTGGCAATCCTGCTCCTATTGCCAAAGTTCGACAGGCGTTGAAAAAGCTCGAAGATGCCCAATTCATCCGAAACACCGATGAAGGGTGGAAGCTACAAACGGTTCAAGAGAAGAGTTGGGAGACCAAGCGTCGCTCATACCTGAATCCGAGACCCAAGGATCGCCATGAAATCATTAGTAAAGTTCTACAAGAGATCTTCTCCGATCCTAAACTCAAAACTTATCGTTTCCGCAATCTTCGAAACTTCCGGGTGGGACTCAGCATCGACGGGAATCGTGTGGAAGATGGACAAGTACCTCTATCTATAGTCGTTGCAGAGAATGCCGAAGATTTTTCTGACAAAGTAGAAGAAGTGCGAGACGAAAGTCGCCAGGAAGCACATAAAGACGACATCTACTGGGTCTTCTCCCTCACCTCGGAAATCGATGATCTGGTAGCCAATCTGTATGCTTCGAGACAAATGGTGATCAAGTACGATCAGATGAGGGCTCAGAATCGCATTACGAGCGAGGAGTCTGTCTGTCTGTCCGATGAAAAGAACGAGGTCCTCCACTATCAAAATCGACTCACCAATAAAGTAATCAAGGCTATTGAGACGGGACAAGGACTCTTCCGCGGTGTCTCCAAAGACACTGCTTCACTGGGCAAATCAATCGGAGAGATCTTCAAAAGCTTTTTCGATTTTGCCGTTCCAGATCTCTATCCCAAGCTGGAGATGGGAGCCCGGAAACTTAAAGGGAATGAAGCAGAAGAACTTCTCAAGGCAGACAACCTCAGTGCGCTCTCCCAGGTGTTCTATAGTGGTGAACAGGGTCTCAATCTCGTCATCAAGGAAGGCGAGAAGTTCGTCCCTAATCCGACCGCAGACGTTGCCAAAGAGGTTCT